>NZ_JBKJAD010000039.1:0-14066 GCF_048146105.1 Azonexus caeni | reverse complement strand
CGAATGCATTCGGAATATTGAGGCCGTCATGAAAATCCAAAGCCTCTGTAAATTCATTTAAAACAACAGCTTGCATTTTATCACATGACGGCTTCAGATGACTTTGGGGGAATCTGACAAAGTAGAAATAGTCAGTTCCTTGCGCGCAAGGCGGCGGCCTTTTCTCAGGGCTATGCCGAAGAGATCGCGCGCACCAGACAGCTGCTGGCAGAACAGTTGCCGAGCCGCCTGGCGGTCGTCATTGCTGAAATGGGGAACCTCGATTGCGAGTGCCGGAAGAAGATAGAGACGAATCTCCGTGCCGGGCTGGAGGGCCGGATTGGCAACGCGGCCGCGGCGCAGGACTACCTCACGTCGCTGATCCGCTCCAGATACATGGATACCGCCAAGCAGGTGACTTGCGAGTTCCGCATCTTCACCGGCACGAACGCCTTGGTATTCGCGTTGCTGATTGCTGCCGTCGTTCTCAAGCGCCGAGCCGACCTGCATCTTCTCCCTGCGGCGCTGACGCTCCTCGGGGCGGCGTCGGCAACGGCTTACCTCTATCTTTTCAACCAGAACTGGCTGCACACCCTGGTTTTCAGCGACTACGTCGGCTTCGCGTATCTTGGCTATCTGGCGGGCGCCTTTGTCTTCCTTTGCGACGTCGTGTTCAATCGCGCCCACCTGACCGCCAAGGCCTTGAACATCGTTCTTGACGCCGTCGGTAGCGCGCTGGAAGTCGCGCCATGCTGATGCCCTTCAATCCTGCAGTCTTTGGATTTGAAGGTCAGCGCTTCGTGCCGCTTCCTTCCGCTTCTCCGCCCGTCAGTTCCTCCCGATACCCCCGGCAAGCGTCGCGCAGCACGTGCAGGTGCTGCTGGTAGTTGCGGCAGCCCCGGCACAGGGCGAGGTGGAGGCTGAGTTCGAGGCGTTCGGTAAGGCCGAGGTCGCGGTCTTCGGCTTCCGACATGCGGTGCGTGGCGTCCTTGCAGTTCAGCATGGGCGTTCTCCGGCGAGGAACCAGCCTTTTTCCAGGCAGCCGCGCAGCGCGCTGCGGGCGCGGTGCAGGATGACGTGGCAGTTGCTGGTGCTGATGCCGGCGGCGGCGCAGACTTCGCCGGTATCGAGGTCGAGGAATTCGCGCATCATGAAGACGCGGGCGGTGTTCTTCGGCAGGTGGGTCAGGCAGGCGTCGAAGACGGCCCAGAAGTGCTTGTCGCGCAGCGAGGCTTCCGGGTCGCCCCAGGTGGCTGGGCGGTGCGCCGGGTGCCAGTGGGCGTTTTCCTTGAACAGGGTGTCGAAGGCCTGGTCGAGGCTGTCGTCATCGCCGCCGAAGGCAGAGATCGGCGTCGTCCGGGATTGCTGGCGGATCAGGTCGACGATCTTGTGGCGCAGGATGCCGAAGACCCAGGTCTTCAGCGCCGAGCGCCCGGCGAAGTCGCGGCCGCCGGTGAGCGCGGCGGTCAGCGCTTCCTGGACGGCGTCTTCGGCGAGCGTGGCGTCGCGCAACTGGAGCTGGGCAAAGGCGAGCATGTCGTGGCGGACCTGTTCGACGAAGGCATTGTCGATGATGGCGGGGGTGGCGATGACGGCCTCCATGGCGCGGGCTGCGTTGCCGCCATGGTAGCTCAACGCGCGGTTTCCAGTGCAGCGCGCAGTTTGGCCGGGTCGGTTTCGCCAGCCAGGCGGGCGACTTCCTTGCTGCCCTTGAAAACGATCAGTGTCGATTGTGTACGCACGCCGAACTGGCGGCGCAATTCACGGGCGTTGTCGTAATCGACGACGAGCAGGCGGCCGGGCACGGCGGCATCGCCGCGCCAGCCGTTGAAGACCTTTTCCTGTGCCTTGCAGGTCGGGCACCAGTCGGCGTGGAAGTGCAGCGCGACGGCCTGGCCGGCAGCCTGCTGGCGGGCGAAATCGTCCGGGCTCCAGGGGGCGATGTCGAGGGCCTGGGCAAAACCGGCGAGGGTGGTGAAGGCAAGGGCGGTGAGCAGACGAATGGTTTTCACGATGGGCTCCGATGGCTTGGGGATGGCGATGATTGGTCGGAGTCACCTGGGGATTTCTTACACTCTGACGAGCGAATGTCGGCATCAGCCGGACCGGCCGCTTGTGGCGGCCGGTGGCGCCTGGTCAGCGATTGACGTCTACGATCACCCGACCGCGAATCTCGCCGTTGATGAGCTTGAAGGCGTGGGGAATCGCCTCGCTCAGCGCAATCTCGGTGCCGATCATTTCCAGCTTGGAGATGTCGAGGTCGGTGCCCAGGCGACGCCAGGCCTCGAGACGCTCGGGGCGCGGGCACATCACGCTGTCGATGCCGGCCAGTGTCACACCACGCAGGATGAACGGCGCCACCGTCGCCGGGAAATCCATCCCGCCGGCCAGCCCGCATGCCGTCACCACGCCGCGATACTTGGTGGTGGCGCAGATGTTGGCCAGGGTGTGGCTGCCGACGACGTCGACCGCACCGGCCCAGCGTTCCTTGCCCAGCGGCTTGCCGGGCGACGAGAAATCGGCCCGATTGAGCACTTCGCTGGCGCCCAGGCGTTTCAGGTAGTCGGCTTCCTCGCTGCGGCCGCTGACCGCGACCACTGTATAACCGAGCCTGGCCAGGACGGCGATTGCCACGCTGCCAACGCCACCGGCGGCGCCGGAAACGACGATTTCTCCGTGCGCCGGCTTCACCCCGTGGCGTTCCAGCGCCAGCACGCAGAGCATGGCGGTGTAGCCAGCGGTGCCGATCGCCATGGCCTGTACCGGGGAAAACTGCTTGGGCAGCGGCACCAGCCAGTCGCCCTTGAGCCGTGCCTTCTGGGCCAGCCCGCCCCAGTGTCCCTCGCCGACGCCCCAGCCGTTGAGCAGCACGCTGTCGCCCGGCTGGTAGTCGACGTGAGTGCTCGATTCGACGGTGCCGACCAGATCGATCCCCGGCACCATCGGGAAGCGTCGAACCACCGGCCCCTTGCCGGTAATGGCCAGACCGTCCTTGTAGTTGAGCGTCGAGTGACTGACGCGGACGGTGACATCGCCCTCGGGCAACTGCGCTTCGTCGATGTCCTTGAGATTGGCGCGATAGCCGGCGTCATCCTTCTCGATCAGAATGCCTTTGAACATGTTCATCTCCTTGGTGATTTAGACCGATCGTCTATAAAAAGTCAAAAAAATCAGGACCGCTGTAGCCCGGCGAAAAATCCTTGCGTAAAGATGTCGAGCGCTTTGGCGCTGCGTTCGAGTTTGGCGCGCAAGACCGCCCCTTCCCAGCCGATCCAGAAAAAGCTGGCTTGCTGCGCGCAGTCCACCGTGTCGGGAATCTGGCCGAGTTGTTGCGCGGCTTCCAGACAACGGGCCAGGTGTTGCTCCCAGTCGACAAACACGGCGCTGAGACGGCCCCGGAAGCTTTCCGGCAAGGCGGCCATCTCCTGGCCGAGATTGCCGATCAGGCAGCCACGGCGGAAATCGTGCCGCGCCATGCCGGCTTGCGCGTCGTCGACGAAGGCTGTGATGCGCTCAAGCGGCCTCATTGATTCGTCCCTGAAGTGGCGCTCCAGCTTGCGGGCAAAGTAGCTCGCGTAACGCTCGATCAACGCCGCCCCGAAAGCTTCCTTGCTGTCGAAATAGTGATAGAAGGAGCCCTTCGGCACGCCGACCCGTTTCAGTACTTCGTCGATCCCGGTGGCCGCAAATCCCTTTTCGGTAAGCACCTCCAGCCCGGCGCGCAGCAGCAGTTCGCGCGTTTCGAAGCTTTCTTCTGGCCGCTTTGGCGGGCGGCCGCGTTTGCGGGTAAGGGGCGCTGGGGTATCCATGCGCCGAATTTTAGACCGGTCGTCTCAATAAATGCAAGAAGCGGATTCAAGCTACCCTGACCGGCTTCGATGGGCGATGTTTCAGGCGGTGCGATCGAGGCGGCGGCGCAGCCAGTGGTCGAGCGACAGGCGGCCGGGGCCGAGCAGGAGGAGCGGCAACAGCATGGCGAGGAAGATCGCCGGCAGCTTGTAGTTGCCGTGGCCGTCGTCGGTGATTGCGTAGCCTTGCAGCAGGTCGCCCAGCGTCTGCCAGCTATCCGGCCAGTGCACGCTGAGAATGGCGACGACGGTAAGGACGATCAGCGACAGCGAGAAGAAGCGCGTGGCCAGGCCGAGGACCAGCGCGATGCCGCCGATCAGCTCGAACCAGGTGGCCATCTGCCAGCTCAGTTCGGGCGGCACGAGGTTGAACGGGAAGGGAAAGCGGTCCTGGATGTCGGCAAACCAGTTTTCGCCGAGGAACTTGGCCTGCCCGGCTTCGAAGTATTCCCAGCCGAGCACGAGGCGCAGCGTCAGCAGGCCGATCCACAGGCCGATCAGGTCGAGGCCGGCGAGCAGGCGACGGGTGAGGGCGGTGAGGGTGTGGTACATGGTCAGGCTCCGTAGGGGTTTGATCCTTGGTCGGAGCGGGGTGGCAAAAACTTACAGCGTGCCGAGCACGACGCCTTGCCGGCGCAGGTCGGCGAGCAGTTCGACGGCGAAATCGACCAGCCGTTCGGGGTCACCGTGTTGCAGTTCGCCGGCGATCTGCCGCGCGGCGGTTGCGCCGCTCTGCGGTGTTGCGGCAAGCAGCGCGAGCAGGCGGGCGGTGACCGGGTTGGTCTCGCTGAAGCGGACGACATCGTCGGCGTCGCGATGGACCAGCAGATGCGTTGCCGCTGGCCGGCGCGGCCGCCAGTCGGGGCCGATGCGGTGCACCGGCCAGGCGTAGGCAAGATTGAACAGCACCGGGTTGAGGACGACTGTGCCGTGGCGCAGGTCGCCGTCCGGATCGTGCGGCGGGATGGGCGCGTCGGCGATGTCGGCGGCCAGTTCCACCCACTCGTAATGCGCCAGTTCCGGCAGCCAGCGCGGCAGACGCAGGCCCAGCGTCTGCGCCAGGAAGTGCACGAACTCGCGCGGGATTTCGCGGAACCACGGCGTATGCAGCGGCCAGTCACGCAAGAAGCGGCGCCCGAGGCGCTGCCAGCGCGCGTCACCGAGGATGGCGCGGCAGACCGGGAAGGCGCTGTCGACGAAGCCTTGCAGGTTGTTGCCGACCAGTTCGCGGTACACGCCCATGCCGCGCGCCGGCACGCCGGCCGGGCGGGGGGCGCGGCGCGGGTCGCGCAGGTGTTGGGCGAAGGCGTGCTGGAAAGTCTGGAATGTCATGTTCAGGCCGCCTTGCGCTGCTTCGCTGCGGCCTGCAGCCCGGCGATGGTGTCGACCTCTGCGGTCAACGCCGCCAGATCGGGGAAATTGAAGTCGCGTTCGAGGCAGGTCGGCACCTCGCCGCCGATGCGCGCGTAGGCGTCGGCGAGCAGCGCCCACACCGGGTCGATCACCGGCGCGCCGTGGGTGTCGATGACCAGCCCGTCCGGCTCGACGTAGTGGCCGGCAACATGGACGTAGCAGGTGCGCGCCAGCGGCAGCGCGGCGAGGAAGGCGTGCGCGTCGAAGCCGAAGTTACGGCTATTGACGTAGATGTTGTTCACGTCGAGGTGGAGCAGGCAGTCGGCGGCCTCGACCACGGCGCCGATGAACTCGGCGGCGTTCATCTCCGCGCCAGGCGGTTCGACGTAGGTCGAGGCGTTTTCGATGCCGATCCGCCGGCCGAGGATGTCCTGGGCGCGCCGGATGCGTTCGGCGGTCCAGCGCACGGCGGCCTCGGTCTGCGGGATCGGCAGCAGGTCGTAGAGCTGGCGGTCGTCGGCGCACCAGGAGAGGTGTTCGGTATACAGCGTCATCCCGTGTTCGCGCATGAAATCGCGGATGCGGTAAAGCAGCGCTTCGTCGAGCGGCCCGCTGCCGCCGAGCGAGAGCGACAGGCCGTGGCAGACGAAGGGGTAGCGCTCGGTGAAGGCACGCAGTTGGCGTGCCGAACGGCCGCCCATGCCGGCCCAGTTTTCCGGTGCCAGTTCGAAGAAATCGATGACCGCCGGCACGCCGGCCTGCAGCGGGGCGATCAGTTCGCGCCGGAAACCGAGGCCGGCGCCGTGCGGCGAGCGGGCGTGCATCAGGCTTCTCCGCGCGCCGGGTAATCCTTGGCGATGACGAAGTCGATGGCGCCGAGCATGTCCTTGAAGTGCGGCCGGGCGAAGGGCATGGTCTGGACGTTGGCCCAGTAAAGGGTGAGATCGGGGCGGATCAGGAACACGCCGGGTTCGGAAAAGCGCGCCGGTTCCTCGACGCCGGTCGAGGTTAGGCCGCGACTGGTGGAGATGTACAGGCCCCAGGCGCGGGCGTCGGCTTCGTTCAGGCCGTAGCCGAGATCGAGCTTGTCGAGCGACCATTCATCGGCGGTACGGCGGGCACGTTCTTCGCTATCCGACGAGAGTACCTTGACGACCACGCCACGGGCAGTGAATTCGTCGGCCAGGCGGTTCAGTTCGGTCAGGTAGGCGCGGCACAGCGGGCAGTGATAGCCACGGTAGAAGACGAGCAGCGTGAAAGTCGGCGCCTCGTTGGCGGCGAGCCTCAGGCGGGTGCCGGAGAGTAACGGCACATCGAGCGTCGGCACCGGCTGGCGGGGAATCAGGGATAGCGGCATGAGGAATTCCTTGAAAGGGCCGGCATCAGCCGCCGGCCCGTGGGTTCAGCGTCTTACTTGGCGGCGCCGCACTTGGCTTCGCCGCACTTGCCGTCCTTCTTCTTTTCGACCGGCTTCTTGTCGGCGCCGCATTTGGCCTCACCGCACTTGCCATCCTTCTGCTTCTCGGCCGCCTTCTTCTCGGCACCACATTTCGCTTCACCGCATTTGCCGTCCTTGCCCTTGGTGTCGGCCTGCGCCAACTGGTAACCGGCGCTCAACTGCTTGGCGGCGAAGGGATTGTCGGCAGCGTGGGCAATCGGGGTCAGGGCGACGGCGGCAAAGGCGGAACCGATGGCGAGGGAGGCGAGAGTTTGCTTTTTCATGATGATCTCCATTGAGGTGGGGGTGAGGGCAGAAAGCCTGCCTGTTGCTTCGTCGGCGCAGGGGCCGGGTTTCTTACAGAAGATTTCAGAAAAGCGTGGTGAGTCGGACCCACGCATCCGGCAGATGTTCAACAATCCGCGCTTCCAGCCACTTATCGGCGCCGCTCAGGATGGCGATGCCGGTCAGTAGCAGCAGCGCGCCGAACAAGGTCTTGATGCGCCCGATGTGCTGCATCACCCAGCCCCGGACACGGCCGAAACCGGCGCGCGACGCATAAGCAACACCAACCAGCGGCACCGCCGCGCCGATTCCGAACAACCCGAGCACAACGCCGCCGCGTAGCGCCCCGCCTTCCGCCGCCACCAGACTCAGCGCGGCACCGAGCAGCGGCCCGGAACAGGGACTCCAGACCAGCCCGAGCACGCCGCCGAGCAGGAAGGCGCCGGCCAGCGAACCGCCATTCAGCCGCGCCGACGCGGCGTTGGCCTGGCTGGCGATGGGCAGCATCCATTCGGTGAAGCGCGCGTTGAGCGCCGGCACCAGCATGACCAGGCCGAAAACCAGCAGCAACCAGCCGCCGAAAGTCCGCACATGCTCGCTATCGATTCCCAGCACCGGCCCGAGTGCGCCGAGCAGCACGCCGATCAGCGCAAACGACAGCGCCATCCCGACGCCCATCGCCACCGGCGCCAACCGGTTCTGCTGCACCGCCCCGCCAACCACCAGCGGCAACACGGGGAAAACGCAGGGCGACAGCGTGGTCAGACTGCCGGCCAGCAGGGCAAGGCCTAGAACGGCGGGGGAAAGGGTTTCGAGCATGACATCTCCTTGAGTTGGAGATTGGTCGCGGCTGGGGGCGGGATTCTTACAGCGGGTTGTGGTTTTTGGGCTGTTTGGCCGGTTGACCGCTGGCTTGCGTCAAGTCTGCGGCTTTGTAGTTCTGTAGAAAATGGGATACAGTTTTGCATGGGCGTGATTTTCACCACCGAGCAATTCGACACTTGGCATGCCGCTCTTCGCGACGCGCGCGCGAAGGCGGCGATCAGGGTGCGCATGCGTCGTGCCGAGGAAGGCAACTTCGGCGATTGCGCACCGGTGGGCGAAGGTGTGTCGGAGATGCGGATTCACTACGGCCCCGGCTACCGCATTTACTTCAAGCGTACCGGCATGGAAGTGGTGATTCTGCTCGCTGGCGGTGACAAGAGCACGCAGGCGAAGGACATCAAGATGGCGCTGAAACTGGCGCGCGAAATATAGGCAGATGTAGGAGACGGCGATGACGCTGAAATTGCGCAAATGGGATGTGGTCGAGGAACTGAAGACCGACGAGGACATGGCGTTTTACCTCGAAGCGGCCATGGAAGAAGCCGGCGATGACGCGGCCTTCATCGCCAAGGTTCTCGGCGATATCGCCCGGGCCAGAGGCATGACGCAACTCGCCCGCGATACCGGCATCGGACGCGAAAGCCTCTACAAGGCGCTCTCCGGCGAAGGCAACCCCAGCTTTGCCACCATCCTCAAGGTCGTCCACGCTCTTGGCGTAAGACTACACGCCGCGCCGCTATCTGCTCCCGTCAAGCAGGGACGGGCATCCCGCAAAAAGACTACCGAGGAGTTGGTTCCGGTGCGATGATTTTTGTCCGTGAAACATTTTGCCTTTCGAAGCCTCGGAGTTTGATATGACCGATTACTCGTGGAAACCGATTGAACCACTCTCCGACAAGGACCGAGAAATTGACCTTGCCGCAATGAGGCCCCTGTACGAGTCGTGGCAGTCTTCAAAAGCTCGCCTTAAGGAGTCCAGCCAAACCAGTCTTAGAGAATTCAATCAGAGACTCGTGCGGCGATTGAGTATCGAAACAGGAATCCTTGAACATCTTTACGACCTTGATCGGGGCACTACGGAAGCCCTTGTCGCCGCTGGCTTTCGCGAGGATATCGTGACCAGGTCAAGCACCGATATCGAACCATCTCGACTAATCGATATTCTTCGAGATCAAGAGGCCGCAATTCAACTCGTCATGGACTGCGTGGCGAGTAATCGGCCACTTACAAAGTCAGTGATCCACGAACTTCATTCGATACTGACTCGGCATCAAGATACGACAACGGCAATCGACCAATTCGGTAACCGCCGCGAAATCCCATTACTGAAAGGGAAGTTCAAGGAGCATCCCAATAACCCTCGCCGCGACGACGGTTCGATTCACGAATATTGCCCTCCTGTTCACGTTGATTCGGAGATCGATAACCTACTCTCTTGGCTTTCCAGCTATGAGCTAGACGATCCGATCATCGTATGTGCTTGGTTCCATCACCGCTTCACCCAGATACATCCGTATCAAGATGGAAATGGGCGCCTAGCAAGGGCGCTTACAACCCTAGTCTTGCTCCGTGCCCAACTGCTGCCGTTGGTTCTTGATCGTGACCTTCGAGTCGAATACATCACCTCGCTGGAATTCGCCGATGACCATGACCTTGGTCGATTAGCATCTCTCTTCGCTCGCCTCGAACGCTCCGCGATCCTTCAGGCTTTGAGCGTTGATGTGGACAAAGAAATATCCGAGCAACGTAACCTTACGTCCGCAGTTATTGCGGGGCTTGCGGACAAGTTTGGGAAACGCCGGTTGGAGCGCCACGCCGAGCTCAGGCGAGTCAACGTCGTTGCGAAGCAGCTCCGCTCAAACGCGCGCGACGCCCTGCAAGTCGCATTTGCTCAGTTGGGTGAGGCAGTGTCGGCTGTCGCAAAGCCGGATATTCATGTTATCGAGGGGGGGCAAGACCGCGATAACGCCCATTGGTATAAGTATGAAGTGGTGGCCTCTGCCAAAGAAGCTGGAAAGTTCGCAAACTTCACGGAGGATCATTACTTCGTCAAAGCGTCAATTTTTGCAGAGCGCGAGAGATTGGTATTTGTCTCTTCCTTCCATCATGTCGGCCGTGAGTTGTCGGGCATCATGGAAGCTACCGCATTCGCAAGATTGGAGTCGTTTGAGGATTCCGAGGATAGGCAGTCAGTATCAGAGAATTTTTTCGTTTGTTCGCTCGAGCCACTCGTGTTTACGTATAAGACCAATGTTGACGACATAAAGCCAGCGTTCTCTCGATGGCTCGATTCGGCATTAGCTGTTGCCGTCAAGGAGTACGGGGACCGCTTGTAGGCCTCATAACGGCGTGGTGCGCGGCCTCAAGCTGGTTACCAGACTGTCTTATCGCGCAGGCCAGTCAGCGATTGCCTCAATGTCTCTGGCGTGGTGCAGCACGCGTGCCACGACAATCCCGTGTTCGTGAGGAAAGTAGAACAGAACGTATGGTGTCGAGGTCGGCCAGCTTCTTAGGCCTGGCCAGAGTTCGCGTCGCTCCCGCCCCATGAGCGGCTGATCCAGCAATCGAATGGCTTCTGCTTCTATCTGGTCGAGCATGCGATCAGCGGCGGTGACGCTATCTTCGGCAAGGTACAACCAGGCCTCCAGCAAGTCGTTTTCGGCGCTCGCGGAGTAGAACAGTTTTGCCATCAGACCGTTTTTGCCGTTGCGTGAATTGCTCTGCCGCGTTCCTTGATGCTGGATATGCTCACTTCACGCACGCGGCCGGCGTCGATATCGGCTACGCCTTGGGCAATGTCGGTTTTGAGGGCGGCAAGCTTGGCCGCCTGAACGCTTTGGTAGGCTTCAAACAGGCGCAGCGCTTCGCGGATCACTTCACTGGCCGAGCTGTAGAGTCCTGATTCCACATGCTGGCGGACACGGTTTTCGAGCTCCGGCGGCAAAGATACGTTGAGGGACATCGCAGGCTCCAGGGAATGTCAGTTATTGCCATTCTATGCCGGGATGGCGAGAAGTCCAGACTCGGCAAGCCCGCCTCGCCTTCCACTTCACCGCACCGCAATCCCCGCCGCAATCGCCAGCATGACCACGCCTGAGCCGCGTTCGATGTGGCGTAGGTGGCGGCGGAACCAGGTGAGCAGGCGGGGGTGGCCGACGCTGCGGGCGATCAGGGCGTCCCAGGCGAAGACGATGCCGGCCATCCACAGGCCGTAGAGGGTTTGTTCGCCGGCCGTCGTGGCGGGGGCGACGAGGGCGCCGAAGAGCAGGGCGTAGAACAGCGAGTTCTTCGGGTTGAGGATGCCGGAGAGGAAGCCTTGCAGCAGATGCGGTGCCAGTTTTTCGTGTGGCCTGGCCGGTGCCGCCGGGCTTGCGTCGGCCAGCGTCAGGTGGCCGTCGCTGCGCAGGAAAAGTACGCCCAGCCAGACCAGGTAGAGGCAGCCGGCCCACTTGAGCGTGGCGAAGAGCAGCGGCCAGCGGGCGAGCAGCGAGACGCCGGTGAGCGCCAGGGCGATGTAGGCGGCGTTGGCCAGCGCGATGCCGAGGCTGGTGGCGATGGCCGGGCGCAGGCCGTGGACGATGCGCGTGCGCATGATCAGGAAGAAATCCGGCCCGGGGCTGAGCAGGGCGACGAAATGGGCGCTGGCGACGAGGCCGAACTGGGTGAAGTCGAAGGACATGGCGGCTTCCGTAAATGGGCGGAGTATCGCCAGCCGGCGCTGGCCGGTCTTGGAGGAAATTGCGCGCCTCAGCGCGGGCCGGCGTATTGCCCCGGGGTGGCGGCGACGCGTTCGCGGAAGCTGCGGTGGAAGTGGCTCTGGTCGGCAAAGCCGGTGGCCAGCGCGGTATCGCAGATCGGCGTGCCGGCGGCGAGCAGCCGACGGGCGCGCTGGATGCGGCGGTCGAGCTGGTAGGCGTGCGGCGTCATGCCGGTATGGCGGACGAAACGGCGGATCAACTGGTAGGGGCTGAGGCCGGCGCGGGCGGCGAGTTCGGCCAGCGGCAGGGCGGCGTCGCAATGGGTATCGAGCCAGTCGCGGACGGTGGCGATGGCGGGCGGCAGGTCCGCCGCCGGTGGGGCGATGGGCAGTGCTTCGCCCGGCGTGGCGAGCAGCTCGCCGAGAGCGGCGGCGAAGGGGGCCGGGTCGGGGCTATCGTGGCAGGCGGCGAAAACCTGGCCGAAACGCTCGTAGGCGAGCGGGTCGCGGGCAAGTTGCCAGGGGCGTTTGGCGAAGGCGGCGCCGGCGGCACTCGTTGCCAGGAAGTCTTCCATCCAGGCGGCGTCGAGGTAGAGCATGCGGTAGCCCCAGGCGGCGCGGTCTTCCGGGTTGCAGGCGTGCACCTGAGCGGGCGGGATGAGGACCAGGTCACCGGGTGCCAGCCGGTAGCTGGCGCCGCCGGTGGCAAACCGGCTGTGGCCGGCGTCGACCGCGCCGACCGACCATTCGGCGTGGGCGTGCGGGCGGTAGCAGGCCTGCGAGTCGGCGGCGCTGCGCGCTTCGACGAAAGGCAGCGCGGGCGAGCGGTGAAAGCGCGGCGGGTTGCGCGCGGCCGGCTGCGGCGTTTTATGGGCGGCGGGAGTCATGGGGCGATTCTCTCAGGGATGGCGCTTGCCTGTCGAACCGTCCACCGAATGCCGGTGGCCGGGTTCGCCATTGTCGTGAACGTGACAAGCGGCGGCGCTGCAGGTGATTGATTTTTCGTGGGTTTGTTGTGGCGCCGCTTTTGCTTGCCTGAACGTCATGAAAACCCATCTCGACTGGTCGGCCTACGACACCTACGGCGTCGGCGACGCCTATGCCGGCATTCCCGCGACCGGCGGCAACTACGCCAAGGCGGTTGCCGTGTGCATGAACAACCACCAGTGCCAGCGCGACGGCAAGGGCGTGATGTGTCCGAGCTTTCGCATCACGCACGATCCGGCGCATTCCACCGGCGCGCGGGTCAAGGCATTCAAGGCGGCGCTCAATGGCGAGTTGGGCGAAGACCCTTTCGCCCAACCCGACCTCGCCGCAGCGATGGACCTCTGCGTGTCGTGCAAGGGTTGCAAGAAGGAATGCCCGAGCGCCGTCGACATGACGCTGATCAAGACCGAATACCTGGCGCAGAAGAACGAGCGCCTGGGCGTCACGCGCCGCGCCCGCCTGTTCGGCGCGCTGCCGCGCTGGCTGCACGGCTGGCGGTCGCTGCTGGTACCGCTGGTGCGCTGGCGCAACGCCTCGCCCTGGGTCGCCCGGCTGGCCGAACGGCGGCTCGGCATCTCGGCCCGCCGGCCGATCCCGGAAATCGTCGCCGCCGGCTTCAAGGCCGACGCGGCGCCGTCGACGGGCGAGCGCGGCAAGGTCGTGCTGTTTGTCGATACCTTCACGCATTACTACACGCCAGAAATCGCCACCGCCGCGCTCAAGGTGCTGCGCGCCGGCGGTTATGCGGTCGACGTGCTCGAACCGGCAAAAACCGACGCCGAGCCGGAACGCCCGCTGTGCTGCGGCCGAACCTACCTGTCGCAAGGCATGGTCGAGGAAGCCAGGGGCGAAGCGCGCCGGGTCATGGCCGCGCTCGCCCCGGCGCTGGCCGCTGGCACGCCCATCGTCGGCCTCGAACCGTCCTGCCTGCTGGCGCTGCGCGACGAGTTCTACAGCCTCGGCCTCGGTCCCGACGTCGGCCAGCTATCGAAACAGGCCTTCCTGTTCGAGGAATTCCTGATGCGCGAAGGCAACAAGGGGTTGAAGCTCGCCCTCAAGCCGATTCCCGGCGGCCGCGCGCTGGTCCATGGGCACTGCCACCAGAAAGCTTTCGGCGCGATGAAGTCGGTCAGGAAGGTGCTCGGCTGGATTCCGGAATTCGAGTTCGAGATCATCGACGCCAGTTGCTGCGGCATGTCCGGCAGCTTCGGCCTGGAAGCCGAACACCACGACGCCTCGGTGCAGATGGCCGAACTCGCGCTGCTGCCGGCGGTGCGCGAAGCCGCTGCGGAGACGATGATCGTCGCCGACGGCTTCTCCTGCCGGCACCAGATCAAGGACGGCAGCGGGCGCGACGCGCTGCATGTGGCGGTGCTGCTGGAACGGGCGCTAGCCGGCTGAAAAATGCCCGGATTTAGCGGTAGGCCGTGAAATCCGCGGAATCGCGGCTGAGGTGAGCACGCTTTCCCATTTCGTCTGAGCAGGCGATATCGGCGTGTTGGATAGGTGGCGATAGGCAGCGTTCGCCTAGCAGCCTGTCGGACTTGAGGCGACCTGGCTGCTGAAATTGAGCTTGGATGGCCGAGATTTGGTGATTTTTATCTGGAAGCGCACGATTTTCCCTTGTTTTTGCTACTGCGGACGCAATACGGCC
>NZ_JBKJAD010000038.1:0-15700 GCF_048146105.1 Azonexus caeni | reverse complement strand
GCCGCCGAACTTGGCGGACAGCACCGTGGTGATCGCAGCGGTCAGCGTCGTCTTGCCGTGGTCAACGTGACCAATCGTGCCAACGTTGACGTGCGGCTTGGTACGCTCGAATTTTTCCTTAGCCATTATCGGTTCTCCAATAAAGGGTTACTTCTTGTTGATGACCGCTTCAGCGACGTTCTTCGGCGCTTCGACGTAGTGCTTGAATTCCATGGTGTAGGTGGCGCGACCCTGGGACAGCGAGCGCAGCGAGGTAGCGTAGCCGAACATCTCGGACAGCGGCACTTCGGCACGAACTTCCTTGGTACCGCCCGGCAGATCATCCATACCCTGAACGATGCCGCGACGCGACGACAGGTCGCCCATGACGTTACCCATGTAGTCTTCCGGGGTCTCGACGACAACCGACATCATCGGCTCGAGCAGCGTCGGGCTGGCCTTCTTCATGCCTTCCTTGAAAGCCATCGAAGCCGCCATGCGGAACGCGTTTTCGTTCGAGTCAACGTCGTGGTAGGAACCGTCGAACAGCGTGAACTTGATATCGACGACCGGGAAGCCGGCGAGCACACCGCTACCGATGGCATCCTGCAGGCCCTTGTCGACCGCCGGGATGTATTCGCGCGGAACGACACCGCCCTTGATGGCGTCGACGAACTCGTAGCCCTTGCCAGCTTCGTTCGGCTCGATCTTGAGCCAGACATGACCGAACTGACCGCGACCACCGGACTGCTTGACGAACTTACCTTCCTGTTCGACGGCCTTCTTGATGCATTCGCGATAAGCAACCTGCGGTGCGCCAACGGCGGCTTCAACATTGAATTCGCGCTTCATGCGATCGACGATGATGTCGAGGTGCAGTTCGCCCATACCGGAGATGATGGTCTGGCCGGACTCTTCGTCGGTACGCACGCGGAAGGACGGATCTTCGGCAGCCAGACGACCCAGCGCGATACCCATCTTTTCCTGGTCAGCCTTGGTCTTCGGCTCGACGGCGACGTGAATCACCGGCTCCGGGAAGACCATGCGCTCGAGGATGATCGGTGCGTCCGGATCGCAAAGGGTTTCACCGGTGGTGACTTCCTTCAAACCGACGCAGGCGGCGATGTCGCCGGCCAGAACTTCCTTGATTTCTTCGCGGTTGTTGGCGTGCATCTGCAGGATGCGACCGATACGTTCCTTCTTGCCCTTGACCGAGTTGTAGACGGTCGCACCAGAGGTCAGAACGCCAGAGTAAACGCGGATGAAGGTCAGCTGACCGACGAACGGGTCGGTCATCAGCTTGAAGGCCAGCGCCGAGAACTTCTCGCTGTCGTCAGCCTTGCGCGACACTTCCTGTTCACGCTCGTCCACACCCTGAACCGGCGGGATATCAACCGGCGACGGCAGCAGTTCGACGACGGCGTCGAGCATGCGCTGCACGCCCTTGTTCTTGAACGCGGTACCGCACAGCATCGGCTGGATTTCGCAGGCCAGGGTGCGCATGCGCAGACCCAGCTTGATCTTTTCTTCCGACAGCTCGCCGTTTTCCAGGTACTCGTTCATCAGATCTTCGGAAGCTTCGGCAGCCGCCTCGATCATCTGTTCGCGCCAGGTCTGCGCGGTTTCGACCAGCTCGGCGGGAATGTCGCGATAGTCGAACTTCATGCCCTGGGAAGCCTCGTCCCAGTAGATCGCCTTCATCTTCAGCAGATCAACGACACCCTCGAAGGTATCTTCCGCGCCGATGGGGATGACGATCGGCACCGGGCTCGCCTTCAGGCGGGTCTTCATCTGGTCGACGACCTTGAAGAAGTTGGCACCAGAGCGGTCCATCTTGTTCACGAAGGCCAGACGCGGCACCTTGTACTTGGTCGCCTGACGCCAGACGGTTTCCGACTGCGGCTGCACGCCGCCGACCGCACAGTAAACCATGCAGGCGCCGTCGAGGACGCGCATCGAGCGCTCGACTTCGATGGTGAAGTCAACGTGTCCCGGGGTATCGATGATGTTGAAGCGGTGTTCCGGGAAGGAATTGTCCATCCCTTTCCAGAAACAGGTGGTGGCAGCCGAAGTGATGGTGATGCCACGCTCCTGCTCCTGCTCCATCCAGTCCATGGTGGCAGCACCGTCATGCACTTCACCGATCTTGTGGTTAACACCGGTGTAGTAAAGGATGCGCTCGGTCGTGGTGGTCTTGCCGGCGTCGATGTGCGCGCTGATGCCGATATTGCGGTAGCGCTCGATGGGTGTCTTACGTGCCACGTTAAAGCCCTCGGTAGATTAGAAGCGGAAGTGGGCGAAAGCCTTGTTGGCTTCGGCCATGCGATGGACTTCGTCGCGCTTCTTGACGGCGCCACCACGGTTCTCCGAGGCTTCCAGCATTTCGGCAGCGAGGCGCTGACCCATGGACTTTTCCGAACGCTTGCGCGCGAACTCGCGCAGCCAGCGCATGGCGAGCGCGGCGCGGCGAGCCGGGCGAACTTCGACCGGGACCTGATAGTTGGCACCACCGACGCGACGCGACTTCACTTCGACCATCGGCTTGATGTTCGACATGGCGGCACCGAAGACCTCCAGCGGATCCTTGCCGGACTTCTTGTTGACGATTTCGAAGGCGCCATAAACGATGCGCTCGGCGACCGACTTCTTGCCGCTCTGCATCACGGCGTTGATGAACTTGGAAACTTCGACGCTACCGAACTTGGGGTCCGGCAGGATGTCACGCTTGGGTACTTCACGACGACGGGGCATATCAACCTCTCTTGATCACTATTCAGTTGAAAAGCCGGGAAGGGGTTTTCACCCCCCCGGCCCTCTCGGCCGCCCAGCGGAGCGGCCACTTACTCAAACTGCCGGATGACTCAGGCAGCCTTCGGACGCTTGGCACCGTACTTGGAACGGGCCTGCTTACGATCCTTGACCCCTTGAGTATCCAGGGAGCCACGCACGGTGTGGTAACGCACACCGGGCAAGTCCTTGACACGACCACCACGGATCAGGACCACAGAGTGCTCCTGCAGGTTGTGGCCTTCACCGCCGATATACGAAATGACTTCGAAGCCATTCGTCAGACGAACCTTGCACACCTTACGCAGTGCGGAGTTCGGCTTCTTCGGGGTGGTGGTATAGACGCGGGTGCAAACACCGCGCTTTTGCGGGCACTTTTCCAGTGCGGGAACCTTGCTCTTGGCCTTTTCGGCGACGCGCGGCTTGCGCACGAGCTGGTTGATGGTCGGCATATCAAACTTCCTTCAACAGCCAGGCCCCGACTGGGGCACGACGGCAATTTTGTTATCCATAGCAGAGACAATGATTAGCCTCTGCCGACAAAGACCATAGATTCTATGGTTGA
Source organism: Azonexus caeni (assembly GCF_048146105.1). Classification (NCBI taxonomy): domain Bacteria; kingdom Pseudomonadati; phylum Pseudomonadota; class Betaproteobacteria; order Rhodocyclales; family Azonexaceae; genus Azonexus; species Azonexus caeni. The sequence continues at coordinate 12,369 of NZ_JBKJAD010000038.1, read as the reverse complement.
TCAACCCCCGTGTCAACGCGACACGAGGGTTGCCTTACTGCATCAGAGCCCCTGATCGGCGTCCTGTGTTGCATTTTCGACAGCAGGTTCCTCGAACGGACGGTCCATCGCGATGTCTTCGCCGGCCGCCTGTGCTTTGCGGCTGCGGTGGTAGGCAAGACCGGTACCAGCCGGGATGAGACGACCGACGATGACGTTTTCCTTGAGACCACGCAGTTCGTCGCGCTTGCCCATGATCGCGGCTTCGGTAAGAACGCGGGTGGTTTCCTGGAAGGACGCCGCCGAAATGAACGAATCGGTCGACAGCGAGGCCTTGGTGATACCCAGCAACATGTGTTCGTAGGTTGCGGGTATCTTCCCCTCGGCGTTGGCACGATCATTCTCGGCGAAAAGTTCGGCCCGCTCGACCTGCTCGGACTTGATGAACTTGGTGTCGCCCGGTTCGACGATGGTGACGCGGCGCAGCATCTGACGGACGATCACTTCAATGTGCTTGTCGTTGATCTTCACGCCCTGCAGACGGTACACGTCCTGGACTTCGTCGGTGATGTAACGGGCCAGCGCTTCGACCCCCTGCAGACGCAGGATGTCGTGCGGATCCGGTTCGCCTTCGACGATCTTCTCGCCCTTGTTGACCACCTGGCCGTCGTGCACCAGCACATGCTTGTCCTTGGAGATCAGGAACTCGTGCTGTTCGCCCTCGAGATCGGTGATGACCAGGCGTTGCTTGCCCTTGGTGTCCTTGCCGAAGCTGATCGTGCCGGTAACTTCCGCCAGCACCGAAGCATCCTTCGGGGTGCGGGCTTCGAACAGTTCGGCGACGCGCGGCAGACCGCCGGTGATGTCGCGGGTCTTCGCCGATTCCTGAGGCATGCGGGCGAGAACATCGCCAACGCCGACCTGCTGGCCATCGACCACCGAGATGATCGAGCCGACCTGGAAGGCGATCGAGACCGGATGCTCGCTGCCGTGCACCTTGACTTCCTGGCCGGCAGCGTCGAGCAGCTTGACGACCGGGCGCAAGCCCTTGGCCGAGGCTTTGCCGCCGCGCTTGTTGTCGATCACGACCAGGGTCGAAAGACCGGTCACATCATCGATTTGCTTGGCGACGGTGACCCCCTCTTCGACGTTCTCGAAGCGGACGGTACCGGCGTATTCGGTAATGATCGGGCGGGTATGCGGATCCCAGGTCGCCAGCTTGGTGCCGGCCTTGACCGCCTTGCCTTCATCGACCGTCAGCATGGCGCCGTACGGCACCTTGTGGCGCTCGCGCTCGCGGCCATGGTCGTCGGTGATCAGCACTTCGCCGGAACGGGAAATGACGACCTTCTCGTCCTTGGCGCTGGTCACGTAACGCATGTTCGAGGTGAAGCGGACGGTACCGGCAGACTTGGCTTCGACCTGCGAAGCGACGGCAGCCCGGGAGGCTGCACCACCGACGTGGAAGGTCCGCATGGTGAGCTGGGTACCCGGTTCGCCGATCGACTGGGCGGCGATGACGCCGACCGATTCACCGGCGTTGACCATGGTGCCGCGACCGAGGTCACGACCGTAGCACTTGGCGCACAGGCCGTAGCGGGTGTCGCAGGTGAGCGGGGTACGAACCTTGACTTCGTCGATGCCGAGCTTGTCGATCAGGTCGACCAGATCTTCGTCGAGCATGGTGCCGGCGAAGATGACGGTTTCCTGGGTTTCCGGATCAATCAGGTCATCGACCGTGACGCGACCGAGGATACGCTCGCGCAGCGGCTCGATCACTTCACCGCCTTCGACCAGCGCCTTGACGGCGAAGCCGTTCTTGGTGCCGCAATCGTCTTCGGTGATCACCAGATCCTGCGTCACGTCGACCAGACGGCGCGTCAGGTAACCGGAGTTAGCGGTCTTCAGCGCGGTGTCGGCCAGACCCTTACGGGCACCGTGGGTCGAGATGAAGTACTGGAGAACGTTCAGACCTTCGCGGAAGTTGGTCGTGATCGGCGTCTCGATAATCGAGCCGTCCGGCTTCGCCATCAGGCCGCGCATACCGGCCAGCTGACGAATCTGGGCAGCCGAGCCGCGAGCGCCGGAGTCGGCCATCATGTAGATCGAGTTGAACGAATCCTGCTTGACCTTCTTGCCGTGGCGGTCGATGACTTCCTCGTGACCGAGCTCGTCCATCATCACCTTGGCAACCTGATCACCGGTACGGCCCCAGATATCGACGACCTTGTTGTAACGCTCGCCCTGGGTGACCAGACCGTTGGTGTACTGGGTTTCGATTTCCTTGACCTCGGCTTCGGCCGCGGCAATGATCTCGTACTTCTTGGCCGGGACGCGCATGTCGTCGGAGCAGAAGGAGATACCGCCGCGGGTCGCCAGCTTGTAGCCGTTCTGCATCAGCTGATCGGCGAAGATGACGGTTTCCTTGAGGCCGCAGCGACGGAAGGATTCGTCGATCAGCTTGGAGATTTCCTTCTTCTTCAGCGCCTTGTCGATCGCCTTGAACGGCAGGCCCTTGGGCAGGATGCGCGAGAGCAGCGCTCGCCCGGCGGTGGTTTCGACGCGAACCAGCTTCTCGGTCCATTCGCCATCGACGGCGGCCGGCTCGTACTGCTTCAGACGCACCGAAATGCGGGCGTGGATGTCGAGTTCGCCAGCCGCCATGGCGCGATCGATCTCGGCGATGTCGGCGAAGTACATGCCCTCGCCCTTTGCATTGATCTTTTCGCGGGTAGCGTAGTACAGACCGAGAACGATATCCTGCGAGGGCACGATGATCGGCTGACCGTTGGCCGGCGACAGCACGTTATTCGAAGCCAGCATCAGGGTCCGGGCTTCCATCTGCGCTTCCAGCGACAGCGGAACGTGGACGGCCATCTGGTCACCGTCGAAGTCGGCGTTGAAGGCGGCGCAGACCAGCGGGTGCAACTGGATCGCCTTGCCTTCGATCAGGGTCGGCTCGAAGGCCTGGATACCGAGACGGTGCAGCGTCGGCGCGCGGTTGAGCATGACCGGATGTTCGCGAATGACGTCTTCGAGCATGTCCCAGACAATCGGTTCCTGGCTCTCGACCATCTTCTTGGCTTGTTTGATCGTCGTCGCATAGCCGCCGACTTCCAGCTTGTGGAAGATGAAAGGCTTGAACAGTTCGAGCGCCATCAGCTTGGGCAGGCCGCACTGATGCAGCTTGAGCTGCGGACCGACGACGATGACCGAACGGCCGGAATAGTCGACGCGCTTGCCGAGCAGGTTCTGCCGGAAGCGGCCGCCCTTGCCCTTGATCATGTCGGCCAGCGACTTCAGCGGACGCTTGTTGGCGCCGGTCATCGCCTTGCCGCGACGGCCGTTGTCGAGCAGGCTGTCGACCGCTTCCTGCAACATGCGCTTTTCGTTGCGCACGATGATGTCCGGCGCCTTCAGTTCGAGCAGGCGCTTCAGGCGGTTGTTGCGGTTGATGACGCGACGGTAGAGGTCGTTCAGATCGGAGGTCGCGAAACGACCGCCGTCCAGCGGCACCAGCGGGCGCAAATCCGGCGGCAGCACCGGCAGCACTTCGAGGATCATCCAGTCCGGCTTGATGCCCGACTTCTGGAAACCTTCGAGAATCTTCAGGCGCTTCGCGAGCTTCTTGTTCTTGGCTTCCGAGCCGGTGACGTCGAGTTCAGCGCGCAGGTTTTCGACTTCGATGTTGAGGTCGAGGTTACGCAGCATCTCGCGAATGCCTTCGGCACCCATCAGCGCCTGGAATTCGTCGCCATGCTCTTCCATCATCTCCAGATACTGGTCTTCGGTCAGCAACTGACCGCGCTGCAGGTTGGAGACCATGCCCGGGTCGGTGACGACATAGGCTTCGAAATAGAGGACGCGCTCGATGTCGCGCAGGGTCATGTCGAGGACCATGCCCAGACGCGACGGCAGCGACTTGAGGAACCAGATGTGGGCGACCGGCGAGGCCAGTTCGATGTGACCCATGCGGTCGCGACGAACCTTGGCCAGCGTGACTTCGACGCCGCACTTCTCGCAGATCACGCCGCGATGCTTGAGGCGCTTGTACTTGCCGCACAGGCACTCGTAATCCTTGATCGGGCCAAAGATCTTGGCGCAGAACAGGCCGTCGCGTTCCGGCTTGAAGGTCCGGTAGTTGATGGTTTCCGGCTTCTTGACTTCACCGTAGGACCAGGAACGGATCTTCTCAGGCGAAGCGAGGCCAATGGTAATCGCGTCGAATTCTTCTTCGGCGGTTACCTGCTTGAACAGGTCGAGCAATGCTTTCATCGTTTAACTCCTGAGCCCTAATCAGTAACGTTCCAGATCGATGTCGATCGCCAGCGAACGGATTTCCTTGACCAGCACGTTGAACGATTCCGGCATGCCGGCGTCGATCTTGTGCTCGCCCTTGACGATGTTTTCGTACACCTTGGTACGGCCGTTGACGTCGTCGGACTTGACGGTCAGCATTTCCTGCAGCACGTAGGAAGCGCCATAGGCTTCCAGTGCCCACACTTCCATTTCACCGAAGCGCTGACCACCGAACTGCGCCTTACCGCCCAGCGGCTGCTGGGTGACCAGCGAGTACGGGCCGGTCGAACGGGCGTGCATCTTGTCGTCAACCAAGTGGTGCAGCTTCAGGTAGTGCATGTAGCCGACCGTTACCTGGCGCTCGAAGGCGTCACCGGTGCGACCGTCGAACAGGGTCATCTGGCCCGACGACGGCATGCCGGCCAGCGCCAGCATGGCCTTGATTTCCTCTTCCTTGGCACCGTCGAAGACCGGCGTCGCGAACGGCACGCCTTCCTTGAGGTTGCCAGCCATTTCGAGGATTTCGGCGTCGGTCAGCGAATCCAGATCTTCCGGCTTACCCTTGCTGTTATAAACCTCCTCGAGGAAGCCACGCACTTCCTGAGCCGTCGCCTGACGACGCAACATGTCGCCGATCTTGTGGCCGAGGCCCTTGGCGGCGAGACCGAGGTGAACTTCGAGAATCTGCCCGACGTTCATCCGCGACGGCACGCCGAGCGGGTTCAGCACGATGTCGACCGGACGGCCATCAGCCATGTAGGGCATGTCTTCCACCGGCAGGATGCGCGAAACGACACCCTTGTTACCGTGACGACCGGCCATCTTGTCGCCAGGCTGCAGGCGACGTTTGACGGCGACATAGACCTTGACCATCTTCTGCACGCCCGGCGGCAGTTCGTCGCCCTGCGTCAGCTTCTTGCGCTTGGCTTCGAAAGCAACGTCAAAGTCCTTGCGGGCCTGCTCCAGACCTTCCTTGACCTGTTCGAGCTGCAGCGCGATTTCGTCGTCGGCCAGGCGGATGTCGAACCAGTGGTGCGGATCCATGCCGTCCAGATAGGCCTGGTCAATGACCGTGCCCTTGGCCAGCTTCTTCGGACCACCGTTGGCCTTCTTGCCGAGGATCAGACGACCGATCCGCTCGAAGGCGTCGCGTTCGACGATACGCATCTGGTCGGCGAGGTCGAGCTTGTAGTGACGCAGGTGCTCGTCGATGATCGACTGGGCGCGCTTGTCGCGCTCGATGCCTTCGCGGGTGAACACCTGGACGTCGATGACGGTACCGGCGATGCCGGCCGGCACGCGCAGCGAGGTGTCCTTCACGTCGGAAGCCTTCTCGCCGAAGATCGCGCGCAGCAGCTTCTCTTCGGGCGTCAGCTGGGTTTCGCCCTTGGGCGTGACCTTGCCGACCAGTACATCGCCGGCTTGGACTTCGGCGCCGATGTAAACGATACCGGCGTCGTCCAGACGGGAAAGCTGGACTTCGCCGAGCGAAGCGATGTCGCGGGTGATTTCCTCGGGACCAAGCTTGGTATCGCGGGCAACGACCGTCAGTTCCTCGATGTGAATCGAAGTGTAGCGGTCTTCGGCGACGACGCGCTCGGAGATCAGGATCGAGTCTTCGAAGTTGTAGCCGTTCCACGGCATGAAGGCGATCAGCATGTTCTGACCGAGGGCGAGCTCGCCCTTGTCGGTGGAGGCACCGTCGGCGACCACATCGCCCTTGGCGATGACGTCACCGATCTTGACCATCGGCCGCTGATTGATGTTCGTGTTCTGGTTGGAACGGGTGTATTTCGTCAGGTTGTAGATATCGACGCCAACTTCACCGGCGATCGTTTCATCGTCGTTGACGCGCACCACAACACGGCCGGCATCGACGTAATCAACGACACCGCCACGCAGGGCAACCACGGCGGTACCCGAGTCGACGGCGACGGTCCGCTCGATGCCGGTACCGACCAGCGGCTTTTCCGGACGCAGGCAGGGAACGGCCTGGCGTTGCATGTTGGCGCCCATAAGCGCGCGGTTCGCGTCATCGTGCTCGAGGAACGGAATCAACGAGGCGGCGACGGACACGATCTGCCCCGGGGCGACGTCCATGTACTGGACGCGTGACGGCTCGGCGAGAATGGTTTCGCCCTTCTCGCGGCAGGTCACCAGATCGTCGGCCAGACGGCCTTCGCCGTCGAGCTTGGCGTTGGCCTGGGCGACGACATAGTTGCCTTCTTCGATCGCCGACAGGTAATCGATTTCATTCGTCACCTTGCTGTCGACCACGCGACGGTAGGCGGTTTCAATGAAACCGTAGCTGTTCACGCGGGCGAACAGCGCCAGCGAGTTGATCAGACCGATGTTCGGACCTTCCGGCGTTTCGATCGGGCAGACACGGCCGTAGTGGGTCGGATGCACGTCGCGCACTTCGAAGCCGGCGCGCTCGCGGGTCAGACCGCCCGGGCCAAGGGCCGAGACGCGGCGCTTGTGGGTGATTTCCGACAGCGGGTTGGTCTGGTCCATGAACTGCGACAACTGGCTGGAGCCGAAGAATTCCTTGATCGCGGCGCTGATCGGCTTGGCGTTGATCAGGTCGTGCGGCATCAGGTTGTCGGACTCGGCCTGGCTCAGGCGCTCCTTGACGGCGCGTTCGACGCGCACCAGACCGGCGCGGAACTGGTTTTCTGCCAGTTCGCCGACCGAGCGAACGCGACGGTTACCGAGGTGATCGATATCGTCGATGTCGCCGCGACCGTTACGCAGATCGACCAGAACCTTGATCACGTCAACGATGTCGCGCGGCGACAGGGTCAGTTGTTCGCGCACTTCGACGTTGGCGCCGAGCGGCTTGATACGGGAGGCCAGTTCGCTGGCCACTTCCTTGGCCAGGTTCTCGCTCAGCGCGCGCGGCCCGAAAGGCAAACCGGCGACCAGTTCCTGGATCGCCTCCAGGGCAAAACCGGAAGCTTCGGCCAGGTTCTTCAGCGCGGCCTCGGCGCGCGACGCCAGACTGCGCACCATGACCTTGTATTCGATGACGTCTTCGCGACTCAGGCGGCGGTTGAACTTCATCCGGCCGACGCCCGAGAGATCGTAGCGCTCGTCCGAATAGAAAAGGCCGTTGAACAGGATTTCCACCGCTTCTTCCGTCGGCGGTTCGCCCGGACGCATCATCCGGTAGATGGCGATCCGCGCCGCCTGGCGGGAGGCGGTCTCGTCACCGCGCAGGGTGTTGGAAATGAAGGAGCCACGATCGAGATCGTTGGTGTAGAGCGTTTCGACGCTGGAAATACCGGCATCGCGCAACTTGGCCAACAGGGTCTCGGTGATTTCGTCGTTGGCGTTGGCGACGATCTCGCCGCTGCTGGTATCGACGATGTCGCGGGCAAGCACGCGGCCGAGCAGGAATTCTTCCGGAACGACGATCTGCTTGATGCCGGCGGTGGCGATGTCGCGGATATGCTTGGCGGTGATACGCTTGTCTTTGGCGACAATGACCTTGCCATCCGGGCCGACGAAGTCGAAGCGCGCCACTTCGCCACGCAGACGCTCGGGCATCAGGGTGAATTCGATCTTCTCGCCGGAAAGCTTGAACAGGTCGAAATCGAAGAATTCGGCGAGGATTTCTTCCGACGACATGCCCAGCGCCTTGAGCAGCGTGGTCACCGGCATCTTGCGACGGCGGTCGACACGGAAGAACAACGAATCCTTGGGATCGAACTCGAAGTCGAGCCAGGAACCGCGGTAGGGAATGACGCGCGCGGAGAACAGCAACTTGCCGGAACTGTGCGTCTTGCCGCGATCGTGCTCGAAAAACACGCCCGGCGAACGGTGCAACTGCGAAACGATGACGCGTTCCGTGCCGTTGATGACGAAGGAACCGTTGGTCGTCATCAACGGGATTTCGCCCATGTAGACTTCCTGCTCCTTGACTTCCTTGACCGTATCCGGGGTTTCCCGATCCATCAGGACCAGGCGCACACGGGCGCGCAACGAGGCGGCAAAGGTCAGGCCGCGCTGCTGACATTCGACGACGTCGAAAGCCGGCTCGCCGAGGGCATAGCTGACAAACTCCAGCCGAGCGTTTCCGGAATGGGAGACAATCGGGAAAATCGAAGTAAACGCTGCCTGCAGGCCTTCGTTCTTGCGCAGCTCAGCTGGCACCTCGGCCTGCAGGAAGTCGGTGAACGACTGCAACTGCGTGGCGAGCAGGAAGGGAACCTCAAGGACGCTCGCACGCTTGGCGAAGCTCTTGCGGATGCGTTTCTTCTCGGTGAAGGAGTAAGTCATGGTAACTCCGTGAAGGTTGAATCAGATGTCGGACCTGTGGAAACAGGCAAACGCAAAGCGGATCCCCCGGTCCTCGGGGAACGGGAGATCACGATTTGCGTTTGCCGGCTGGCAGGTAATCAAGCGTAGGTCTTTAGATAAGAACCGTTTAAGAAGCACAAAAGGGCTGGTGGCAAAACACCACCAGCCCACAAGGCTGCAATCGATTACTTGATTTCGACCTTGGCGCCAGCGTCTTCCAGTTGCTTCTTGAGCGCTTCGGCGTCGGCCTTGGCGATGCCTTCCTTGACCGGCTTCGGTGCGCCATCAACGAGGTCCTTGGCTTCCTTGAGGCCGAGGCCGGTAACCGCGCGGACGACCTTGATGACTTCAACCTTCTTGTCACCAGCGGCGTTCAGGATGACGGTGAATTCGGTCTGCTCTTCGACAGCAGCAGCGGCACCGGCAGCCGGGCCGGCAACGGCGACGGCGGCGGCGGAAACGCCGAACTTCTCTTCGAATGCCTTGACCAGGTCATTCAGTTCCATAACGGTCAGGGAGCCGACGGCTTCCAGGATGTCTTCTTTGCTAATTGCCATTTCAATAAACTCCTAATTCAGTTCGTATGCGGTAAGTATCAAGCAGCGCTTGCTTCTTCTTCGCGCTTCTTCGCCAGTGCATCCACGGCGCGGACGAAACCGGCAACCGGGGCTTGCATGACGTACAGCAGCTTGGAGAGCAGCTCTTCGCGGCTCGGGACGGAGGCGAGTGCCTGCACGCCGGCCTTGTCGAGCACCTTGCCGGCATAGGAACCGGCCTTGAGCACCAACTTGTCGTTAGTCTTGGCGAAGTCGTTGAGGACCTTCGCAGCGGCCACCGGGTCGGCGGAGACGCTGTAGATCAGCGGCCCGACCATGTGCTCGGCCAGACCGGCAAACTGCGTGCCTTCCACGGCGCGACGCACCAGGGTGTTCTTCAACACGCGCAGGTAAACACCGGACTCGCGAGCCTTGCGACGCAGCACGGTGAGGTCACCGACCTCGATGCCACGATATTCGGCGATCGCGATAGTCTCGGCATTGGCTACTTGTGCCGACACCTCAGCCACGACGGCTTTTTTGTCATTCAGATTGAGACCCACAGGTCTTTCCTCCTTTCAAGTCATAACACGGTGGAGAAATTCCACCGCACCTACGGCGACCTGAACCAGAAGCCCACCGATCGCGGACGATCGGTAAAAATCCGTTTCGGGAACACCGTCTGCGCAGGATGCTTTCGCGATTAAGCCCCGAAAGGGGCACCTGCGGTCTTTGACGATTCGCAGCCAGCGATCGAAACCGCCGGCTACGACCCAAAGTACTGCTTAGCCGACCAGGGTAGCCTGGTCGACGCGAACGCCGGGGCCCATGGTGGCGGAAACCGCGATCTTCTTCAGGTACTGGCCCTTGGCAGTGGCCGGCTTGGCCTTGTTCAGGGCTTCGATCAGCGCCTTCAGGTTGGTTTCCAGGTTTTCCACGGAGAACGAGGCGCGACCGATCGTGGCGTGCACGATACCGGCCTTGTCGGTGCGGTACTGGACCTGACCGGCCTTGGCGTTCTTGACGGCGGTAGCGACATCCATGGTCACCGTGCCCACCTTCGGGTTCGGCATCAGGCCGCGCGGGCCGAGAATCTGGCCGAGCTGGCCGACGATGCGCATGGCGTCCGGGGTGGCGATGACGATGTCGAAATTCAGGTTGCCGCCCTTCACTTCGGCGGCCAGATCGTCGAAACCGACGATATCGGCGCCAGCAGCCTTGGCGGCTTCGGCCTTGTCGCCCTGAGCGAAGACGGCAACGCGAACGGTCTTGCCGGTACCAGCCGGCAGAACGACGGAGCCGCGAACGACCTGGTCGGACTTGCGTGCATCAACACCGAGGTTGACGGCGACGTCGATCGACTCGTCAAACTTGGCAGTGGCGGTTTCCTTGGCGAGACCCAGGGCTTCCTGCAGCGGATAGAGCTTCTGCGGAACGACCTTGCTGGCAAGGGCTTTCTGTTTCTTCGTGAGCTTGGCCATGATTACAGACCCTCCACGGTAATGCCCATCGAACGGGCGGAGCCGGCGATGGTGCGGACGGCGGCATCCATATCGGCAGCCGTCAGGTCAGGCATCTTGGTCTTGGCGATTTCCTCGCACTGGGCGCGGGTGATCTTGCCGACCTTGTCGGTGTGCGGCTTGGCCGAGCCGGACTTGATGCCGGCAGCCTTCTTGATCAGGATGGTCGCCGGCGGGGTCTTCATCACGAAGGTGAAGGACTTGTCCGCATAGGCGGTGATGACAACCGGAATCGGCAGGCCCGGCTCGACGCCTTGCGTCTGAGCATTGAAAGCCTTGCAGAATTCCATGATGTTCAGACCGCGCTGACCCAGCGCGGGACCGATCGGGGGCGACGGATTCGCCTTGCCGGCCGGGACTTGCAACTTGATGAAGCCAACAATTTTCTTGGCCATGATTGCTCCTAGAAGTTGAGTGGTAGCGCGCTTTCATCACCGAGGCGATTAGTGACGCTCCTCTTGCCGGCGTTGAGGCCTCCGGTACGCCTTGAAACTTGAATCAGGACTTTTCGACCTGACCGAACTCGAGCTCAACCGGCGTCGCCCGACCGAAAATGGTCACCGAAACGCGCAGACGGTTCTTTTCGTAATTGACATCCTCGACCGAACCGTGAAAATCGGTGAACGGACCTTCCTTGACCCGCACCACTTCACCAACTTCGAACAGCACCTTGGGACGGGGCTTCTCGACCCCTTCCTGCATCTGCTGCATGATCTTGTCGACTTCCTTCTGGGAAATCGGCGCCGGGCGATTCGCCGTGCCACCAACGAAACCGGTGACCTTGGGCGTGTTCTTCACCAAGTGCCAAGACTCGTCGTCCATTTCCATTTCGACCAGCACATAGCCCGGGAAGAACTTGCGCTCGGAAATGGACTTCTGGCCGCCCTTCATTTCGACGACCTCTTCCACCGGCACCAGAATCTGACCGAACTTCTCCTGCATACCGAGACGATTGATGCGCTCCTGAATGGCGCGCATCACGCTTTTCTCGAAACCGGAGTAGGCATGTACGACGTACCAACGTTTGCTCATGATTTCTTCCAGCCGAGAACCAGGTCATACAGCACCCATTCCAGGCTCTTGTCGGTGAGATAGAGGAAGAGCGCCATGACGACAACGAAGGCAAATACCATCGCCGTGGTCTGCATCGTTTCCTTGCGCGTGGGCCAGACAACCTTGCGCGCCTCAACCACGGATTCGTTGGCAAAGGCAAAGAAGCGCTGCCCCTGAGCAGTCTTCCAGGCGACCGCTGCCGCCACTGCCACACCGGCAAGAACCGCCAGGACGCGCAAAATCATTGCCTGCTCGGAAAGCAGGTAGAAGCCAGCCACGCCGGCCGCCAGTAACACCAGCGCCAGCGAGAACTTGATCTTGTCAGCCATGACGTTCGCGATCTTTAAAGAGAGTGGCAGGGGCGGAGGGAATCGAACCCCCGACCTACGGTTTTGGAAACCGTTGCTCTACCAATTGAGCTACACCCCTGCTGCAGAAACATCAAAGCGCCTCGGTCTCCCGAAGCGCCTTGTTCATAAGAACAATCGATTACTCGATGATCTTGGAGACGACACCGGCGCCGACGGTACGACCGCCTTCGCGGATCGCGAAACGCAGACCTTCTTCCATGGCGATCGGGGCGATCAGCTTGACCGTCATCGCCACGTTGTCGCCCGGCATGACCATTTCCGTGCCTTCCGGCAGCGAGATCGCGCCGGTCACGTCGGTCGTGCGGAAGT
>NZ_JBKJAD010000037.1:0-20682 GCF_048146105.1 Azonexus caeni | reverse complement strand
GAGCGTTTTTTCTGCCGCCTCAAGCAATTCCGCCGACTGGCAACTCGCTATGAAAAACTGGCTACGCGCTTCAACGCATTCTTGCAACTTGCCTGCGCTTACATCTGGCTAATGTGAACACGCCCTAACATGGCGTAACGCAAGCGCATCGACCGGAGATGCGCCGCCAGACATGGGGGTTGGGCGGAATGGCGACGGCATCGGCTGAAAAGGTCAAGCGTCAATACAATCGCTGGGTGGCGACGGAGTCGATCGAGGACTACGCGCTACGCTATTCGCCGGCGAGTTTTCGCAAGTGGTCGCCGTCGGTGATCGGCAACACCATGATCGGCACCAACTCGGCGCTTTCCTACGAGGCGATCGGTGCCCTGCTGCTGCTCGATTTCGGCTTCGCCAACGCGATCTGGGCGCTGATCTTCGCCGGCATCATGATCTTCGTCGCCGGCCTGCCGATCTGCCAGTATTCGGCGCGCCACAACATCGACATGGACCTGCTGACGCGCGCCGCCGGCTTCGGCTATGTCGGTTCGACCTTCACCTCGCTGATCTACGCCTCCTTCACCTTCATCTTCCTCGCCGTCGAAACCGCCATCATGGCGCAGGCGATCAAGCTCTATTTCGGCATGCCGTTGTGGCTCGGCTACATTGTGTGCACGGTGGTGGTGATTCCCGTCGTCTATTACGGCGTCACCGCGATCAACCGTTTCCACCAATGGACCCAGCCGCTGTGGCTGATCCTGCTCGCGGTGCCCTTCTATTACGTGCTGACGCGCGAGCCGGCGGCGCTCGCGGCGATGCCCCGCTTCGCCGGCGAGGTGTCGAAGAGCAACGGCTTCGATCCCTACCATTTCGGCATCGCCGCCGGGATCTCCTTTGCGCTGATCGCCCAGATCGGCGAGCAGGTCGACTACCTGCGCTTCATGCCCGAGCGCGAACGCGGCAACCGCGTCGGCTGGTGGTTCAACATGCTGCTCGGCGGCCCCGGCTGGATCGTCATCGCCTTCCTCAAACAGCTCGGCGGCATGCTGCTCGCCGCCGTCGCGGTGCTCGCCGGCGTCGCCGTCGCCGATGCCAAGGAACCGATCCAGATCTTCAACACCGCCTTCCGCTACGCCATCGACAATCCGGAAACCGCGCTGCTGATCGGCGCCATCTTCGTCTGCGTCTCGGAACTCAAGGTCAATGTCACCAATGCCTACGCCGGCTCGCTCGCCTGGTCGAACTTCTTTTCCCGCGTCACCCACTCGCATCCCGGGCGCGTTGTCTGGCTGATCTTCAATTGCGCCATCGCGTTGCTCTTGATGGAACTCGACCTGTTCGAGGCGATGAACAGCGTCCTCGGCCTTTATTCGAACATCGCCGTTGCCTGGGTCTGTGCCGTGGTCGCCGACCTGTCGATCAACAAGCCGCTCGGCTTCAGCCCGCCGCTGGTCGAGTTCAAGCGCGCCCACCTGTACAACTTCAACCCGGTCGGCGTGGTCAGCGTGGTGGTGGCGTCGATCGTCTCCACCATCGCCTTCAGCGGCGTGCTGGGCGACTACGCGCAGGCCTATTCCTGGCTGATCGCGGCGGCGCTCGCCTTCGTCCTCGCTCCGCTGATTGCCTACGTCACCAAGGGCAAGTATTACATCGCGCGTCGCAGCAGTTTCCCGGAGCGCTCGAACGCGCTGGTCGCCTGCGGCGTCTGCGAACACCATTACGCCGAGGCCGATTCGGCCTACTGTCCGCACCACGGGGTCAACATCTGCTCGCTGTGCTGCACGCTCGATCCGAATTGCAAGGATGTCTGCAAACCGAAGGGGCGCAGTTGGGCCGAGGTCTATCGCGACGCCGTGCACGCGGCGCTCAACCGCCTGTCGTGGCGCGAGGTTTCCGGGCTGACGGCGCAACGCGTCGCCACCTTCACGCTGATCTGGGGCTTCATGCTGCTGATGATCGTCATCACGCTGTGGGCGACGCTGCCCGGCGGGATGAAGGCGTTTTCCCCCGAGGTGCTGGACAAATTCGACGACTACCTGATCCGCATCTTTTTCGGCCTGGCGGTGTTGTCGAGCATCGCCACGTGGTGGATCACGCTCTCCGAGGAGAGCCGCAATCGGGCCGAAGACGAATTGCGCAGCGCCAAGGAAAGCGCCGAAGCGGCCTCGGCGGAACTGGCGCGCGCCGCCGAACGCACGCGCATGCTGCTCGATACCGCCAACGATGCGGTGATCACGATCGATGCGCAGAGCATGATCGTGGACTGGAACCCGGCGGCGGAACAGATTTTCGGCTGGCGGCGCGACGAAGCCATCGGCCAGAAGATGAGCCAGTTGATCGTCCCCGAGCCCTATCGGGAAATGCACGAAGCTGGTGTGCGCCGCTTCGCCGAGACCGGCCAGGGCAGCCTGGTCAACCAGCGGATCGAAATCACCGCGCTGACCCGGGACAAGGGCATCATCGACGTCGAACTGTCGATCTGGCCGGTCAAGGTCGGCGACAGTTACACCTTCAGTTCCTTCGTCCGCGACATCAGCCGGCGCAAGCGCGCCGAGGAGGAGCTGGCGCGAGCGCGCGACGTGGCGCTGGAAGCAACGCGGCTGAAGTCGGATTTCCTGGCCAACATGAGCCACGAAATCCGCACGCCGATGAACGCCATCATCGGCATGTCGCACCTGGCCTTGAAAACCGATCTCGACGCCCGCCAGCGCGATTACATCGCCAAGGCCAACCTGGCCGCCACCTCGCTGCTGCGCATCATCAACGACATTCTCGATTTCTCGAAGATCGAGGCCGGCAAGCTGGAACTCGAGCGCGTCGCGTTCGCCCTCGCCGAAGTGTGCGAATCGGTGCGCACCGTGGTCGGCGGGCGGGCCGCCGAAAAGGGGCTGGAACTCCTGATCAGCGTCGATCCGGCGCTGCCCGGCCATTTCCTTGGCGACCCCCTGCGGTTGGGGCAGGTATTGATCAATCTCGCCAACAACGCGGTCAAGTTCACCGAGCGCGGACGCATCGAGATTGCCGTCACGCCGCAGGAAGTGCACGGCGAGCAGGCGGTCTTGCGCTTCTGCGTGCGCGATACCGGAATCGGCATGACGCCGGCGCAACTGGACAAGCTGTTCCAGCCATTTTCGCAGGACGACGGCTCGACCACCCGCAAATACGGCGGCACCGGTCTCGGCCTCACCATCAGCAAGCGCATCGTCGAGGCAATGGGCGGCGAGATCAAAGTCGAGAGCATCGCCGGCGTCGGCTCACAGTTCAGCTTCGCCGTCGCATTGCCGGTGCTCGACGCCGAGCAGTTCCTCAGTCAGACGCACCAGACGGCAGACGACACCCTGTTGCCGACCGGCATGCTCGACGGACTGCGCATCCTGCTGGCGGAAGACAACCCGATCAACCAGCAGATTGCCATCGAGCTGATGCGGGAGGCCGGGGCGGCGGTCGATGTCGCCAACAACGGCCGGCAGGTGCTGGAAATACTGGGCGCCGCTACGGCGCCCGCCTATCACCTGGTGCTGATGGACCTGCAGATGCCGGAAATGGACGGCATCGAGGCCACCCGGCGGGTGCGTGCCGACGCTCGCTTCGCCGAACTGCCGATCGTCGCCATGACCGCGCACGCGATGATGGAAGAGCGGCAACGCTGCATCGACGCCGGCATGGTCGATCATGTCGGCAAGCCGATCGATCCGCCGAGTTTCCTGCGTACCATTGCCCGCTGGGCCCGCTACGCCGGTACCCAGCCCGGCGCCGGCGCGCCGCTTCCCGCTGCCGGCCAGCCCGCGCCGGCGCCGGTGTTTCCGGCGATTGCCGGCCTCGACGTGGTCGTCGGCCTGCGGCGGGTGAACGGCAAAACGGCGCTGTACCGGGAAATGCTGCTGCAGTTCGTGCAGCATCAGGCCGAACACGATGGTCAGTTGCGCGGCGCGCTCGCCGCCGCCGACAAGACGCAGCTCTCCCGCCAACTGCACACCCTCAAAGGCGTGCTCGGCAACCTCGGCGCCGATGCCTTGCACCAGCAGGCGGCCGAGCTGGAAAGTGCGCTGCTCAAGGACGAACTGGCGACGGCGGCGCTCGCCGGCTTCCTCGACGCGCTGGCGGCCCTCGCCGAAGCGATCCGCCAGGGCGTTCCGGTGCCGGCCGGCGAGGCGCCGGCCGCGTCGCCGTCGACTTCCGGCGAAACCGCCGCCATCCTCGCGCGGCTGGCCGGCTATCTCGCCGATCAGGACGGCGCGGCGATCGATTACCTGGTCGATCATCTCGCCGCCATCCGCGCGGCCTTGCCGGGCGCCGCCGGCGAAGCTTTCGAGAAAGCCGTCCGCGACTACGAGTTCCGGAGCGCGCTGGACATTCTTCATGCCACTCAGGGAGGGCTGCGCCATGAGCAGTGATGCCGTCAAGACCAGCATTCTCGTGGTGGACGACACCCCGGAAAACCTGCGCCTGGTCAGCGCGCTGCTGATGGACGACTACAAGGTGCGGGTCGCCACCAACGGGCCGCAGGCGCTCGAACTGGCCGCCCAGTCGCCCTCGCCGGCGCTGATTCTGCTCGACATCATGATGCCGGAGATGGATGGCTACGAAGTTTGCGCCCGGCTCAAGCAGGATCCCGCGACGGCCGACATCCCGGTGATCTTCCTCACTGCGCGCACGGAAGCCGAGGACGAGCGGCGCGGCTTCGAACTCGGTGCGGTCGATTACGTCGGCAAGCCGATCAATCCGCTGATCCTGGTCGCCCGCGTCCATACCCATGTCGCCCTGAAGCGCAGCCGCGACCAGTTGGCGCAGCAGAACGCCTGGCTGGAACAGGAAGTGCAGAAGCGCACGCGCCAGGTGCAGCGCATCCAGGACGTGACGATCATCGCCATGGCCTCGCTCGCGGAAACCCGCGACAACGAGACCGGCAACCACATCCTGCGCACGCAGCGCTACGTCAGGGCGCTCGCCCGGCACCTGCAGCGCAACCCGAAATACGCCGGCGCACTCGACGAGCTGACCATCGAGCTGCTCTACAAATCGGCGCCGCTGCACGACATCGGCAAGGTCGGCATCCCCGACCACATCCTGCTCAAGCCGGGCAAGCTCGACGACGCCGAATTCGAAATCATGAAGACCCACACCACGCTCGGCCTCGAAGCGATCCGCCGCGCCGAGCAGCACCTCGAAGGCGAGGACGGCTTCCTGCGCATCGCCGGCGAAATCGCCCATGCACACCAGGAAAAATGGGACGGCAGCGGCTACCCGCTAGGCCTCGCTGGCGAAGCCATTCCGCTGTCGGCGCGGCTGATGGCGGTGGCCGACGTCTATGATGCGCTGATCAGCAAGCGCGTCTACAAGCCGGCCTTCAGCCACGAACAGGCGGTCGCCATCATCCTCGACGGCAGTGGCAAGCATTTCGACCCCGAACTGATCGCCGCCTTCCGGGAAATCGAGGACGAATTCCGCGCCATCGCCCGGCAGTTTCAGGATCACGAATAGGCCAGGCTCCGGCGTAGCGACAGCGCCGAAGCGTGCCGCCTCCTTTCGCTCTGCGGGTTCGCCTTGGGGCAGCCTGCAGCCGGCGCATTCCGGAAGAAAAGCCACATCTTGCGCCTGTCTTGTCACCGATTGGACACACGAACTGCCTAGACTGTCGCCGACGAGTTCGCCGCAAACAGATAACGCAAAACCCCATTTTCCGGAATGCTTGCCTTGGAAATATCCCCCCATCTCCCCGCCGATTGTCGTCCGCGCTCTCAGCAGCCGACCGCCGAAGATCTCTGCATCCAGACGCCCTCGGTCACGGCTGAAGACAGCAATGAAACGGTCATGGAGATATTCTCCAAGTACCGCGACCTGACGAGTCTGCCAGTGATCGAGGATGGTATCCCCATCGGCCTCATCAACCGCGGCATCTTCCTGTCGCAGATGAGCAAGCCGTTCCGCAAGGAGGTATACAGCCGCAAGAGTTCCATTGCCTTTATGGACAAGGAGCCGCTGGTGGTCGAGGCGGACATGGACATCGAGTCGTTGACCTTCAAGGCGGTGGAATACGGCGAGAAGGCGCTGGCCGATGGTTTCATCATCACCCGCGGCGGCCGCTTCGCCGGCGTCGGCCACGGTTTGCAACTGATGCGGGTGGTGGCCGACATGCAGGCAGCCCGCAACCGCCAGATCATGCAGAGCATCGAATACGCCAGCGTGATTCAGCGTTCCATGTTGCGTACTTCGCGCGACACCATGCTGCACACACTGGAGGACGCCGATCTGGTTTGGGAGCCGCGCGATCTCGTCGGCGGCGATTTCTACTACTTCGTTGCCCGCAGCGATGGCTGGTTCGGTGCCGTCGCGGATTGTACCGGTCACGGCGTGCCCGGCGCCTTCATGACGCTGATCGCTTCCAGTTGTCTGGCCCAGGCAATTGACCAGCATGGCCCTGCTGACCCGGCGCTCTTACTGGGCAGCGTCAACTGCGGCATCAAGCAGATGCTCGGACAGGTCGGCGGGCAGGATGAAACCCCGGAATCGGACGACGGCATGGATGCCGCCTGTTTCTGGTACGACATCGCCACCCGCCGGCTGATATTCGCCGGCGCCAAGACCAGCCTCTTCGTGCTGCACCCCGGTGGCGATGGGGTGGAAATGGTGGATGGCGACCGCAAGTGCGTCGGCTACGTCGATAGCGAGCTGGATTTCACCTGGCAGAAGCGGGCGGTGCAGATGCAAGCTGGCAGCCTGGTGTTTGTCACCACCGACGGTCTGGTCGACCAAGTCGGCGGCCCCAAGTCCATTGCCTTCGGCAAGCGTCGTATCCGCGACCTCATCCTGGCCAACCGCGACCGACCGAGCAGCGAGATCAACCGCGCCGTACAGCAGGCGATCAGCGAATGGCAGGGGCCGAACCATCGCCGCGATGACGTCACCTTTTTCTGCTTCCGCGTTCAGGAAGCGCAACGGACAAATCAAGCCTCATGAAGGACTTCGGCTCTTTTTTTGAGATTGCCTGCCAGCAACGGGTGATTTTCTACTACGTCGGTTACTTTTCGCAGAACGTCGTGGCGGCGATGGCGGACGCGGTCAGGTTGCAGCTGGAAATGAGCGGCGTCAGCGGGGCGACCCGTCGCAAGCTGTTTTCTTCGTTCGTGGAGATGGCGCAGAACATCATCCACTACTCGGCCGATTCGCTGACCCCCAGCAACCAAGACAACCATGAGTTGCGTCATGGTTCGGTCTGCATCAGCGAGAAGGAAGGACAATACCTGTTGCAGTGCGCCAATCCGATCGATGCCGAGGTTGCCGAAGGCCTGCGCAAGCGCCTGCAATCGCTGCGCAGCATGACGCTGGACGAAATCAAGCGCGCCTACAAGGATTCGCTGCGCGCCGAGAGCCCCGAGGGCAGCAAGGGGGCGGGGCTGGGCTTCCTTACCGTGGCGCGCGACTCAAGCGAACCGCTGGAGTTCGACTTCCAGCCTCTGGAAGGCCATTCGGGCAAAGTGGTATTCAACCTGAAAGCCACCATTTGAATACCGGTATGACAATCGTGAGAAATTGGTATGGAAAACTTGTATATCGCTGCTACCCCCAGTTCACCGGAAGTGAATTTTGATTTTGCCCAGCACCAGCTAAGCATCCGTGGCGAGTCCTACCCCGAGAATGCGGCTGCCTTTTACGGCGATATCATCAAGCGCCTGCGTGAATATCTCGCTTCCTGCAACAACATCTGCATCAACGTTGACATCGGGCTCGCCTACTTCAACAGTTCCAGCACCAAGATGCTGTTCAATATTTTCGAGGCGTTCAAGACTGCGGTAGACGCCGGCAACGAAGTTGTACTCAACTGGCATCATTACGAAGAAGACGACACCATCTTCGAGTTCGGCCAGGAACTGCATGTCGATTTCCCGGAGATCACCTTCGTCGATCGTCCCGTGAAAGCCGCCTAGGTGATTGCCATGTCTCAACCAGATCCCGATCTTTTCGATCAGGAGAGCAACGCGTTGTTGTCGGCGCGTGTCGTGTACAACGTCGAAACCGGCGACGCCGCAAGCTACCGCGCGGCTCTTGGCGAACTCATCAACAGCTTCGACCAGCTGATGCGGCAAACTCGCCGACTGATTCGTCACAGCGATCGCCAGGAGCTCGAGATGAATCGGCTCAACCACCGACTCACCGATTTGTCGAATGAGCTGGAATACCGGGCTACCCACGATCCCCTGACCGGCGCGCTAAACCGTGCGGCAGTGATTGAGCGAGCCCATCGCTTCCTGGAAAATCACGACATGGCAATGATCGTGCTCGACATCGACCACTTCAAGCAGATTAACGACAGCTTCGGCCATCCGGTGGGCGATGCCGTGATCTGTGGCTTGGTCGAATGCCTGCGACGGACGTTGGCGACACCCGGCGAGATCGGGCGGGTGGGCGGCGAGGAATTCACGGTGATCCTGCCCCAGCAGGATTGTGCACAGGCGCAGCAGATCGCTGAACGGATGCGCCTGGCAATCGCCGGCCATGATTTCTCCCTGCCCAATGCAAGCCGCATCACTGCCAGCTTCGGAGTTTGCTGGATGCCCGCTGGCGGCGATTTCAGAACAGCCTACAGCGAGGCCGACGAAGCCATGTACGAGGCCAAGCGGACAGGGCGCAACCGCGTGATTCGCGCCGACCAGATTTTACGGGCCGGTAAACGCGGCCAATAAGACAGCGGGTGCTTGTTGTCGTTTTGGCTATCGGAGCCAAGGTGCCGATCCGGGCACCAGCGAAGCCATGTGCTGCTGGTGCGAAGGCGGCGCCGGCAATCACCCTCGCCGTCGGCGATGCGAAAAATTGCCGGAAGCATTCTTCAATCGGCAAGTAGATCCGTCTAACATTGCGTAACACAAGCGCATCGATCAGGAATGCGCCGCTAGACATCGGGAGCTGGGCGGAATGGCGACGGCATCGGCTGAAAAGGTCAAGCGTCAATAATCGGCAGCAACTCGGCGCTTTCCTGCGAAGCGATCGGCGCCCTGCTGCTGCTCGATTTCGGCTTCGGCTACGTCGGCTCGACCTTCACCTCGCTGATCTACGCTTCCTTCACCTTTATCTTCCTTGCCGTCGAAACCGCCATCATGGCGCAGGCGATCAAGCTCTATTTCGGCATGCCGCTGCGGCTCGGCTACATATTGATCGGCGCCATCTTCGTTTGCGTCTCGGAACTCAAGGTCAATGTCACCAATGCCTACGCCGGCTCGCTCGCCTGGTCGAACTTCTTTTCCTGCGTCACCCACTCGCACCCGGGGCTTGTCGTCTGGCTCGTCTTCAACTGCGCCATCGCGCTGCTCTTGATGGAACTCGACCTGTTCGATGCGATGAACAGCGTCCTTGCCCCGCTGATCGCCTACGTCACCAAGGGCAAGTACTACATCGCGCGCCGCAGCAGCTTCCCGGAGCGCTCGAACGCGTTGGTCGCCTGCGGCATCTGCGAACACCATTACGCCGAGGCCGATTCGGCCTACTGCCCGCACCACGGCGTCAATATATCTGCTCGCTGTGCTGCACGCTCGACCCGAACTGCAAGGATGTCTGCAAACCGAAGGGACGCAGTTGCTCCGAGGTCTATCGCGACGCCGTGCACGCGGCGCTCAACCGCTTGTCGTGGTGCGAGGTTTCCGGGCTGACGGCGCAACGCGTCGCCACCTTCACCCTGATCTGGGGCCGCATGCTGCTGATGATCGGGGTGACCTTGTGGGCGACCCCGCCCGGTGGCATGAAGGCGTTTTCCCCCGAGGTGCTGGACAAGTTCGACGACTACCTGATCCGCATCTTCTTTGGCCTGGCGGTGTTGTCGAGCAGGCGAGGGCGGCTTCCTGCGCATCGCCGGGGAGATCGCCCATGCGCAGCAGAAGAAATGGGACGGCAGCTGCTACCCGCAAGGCCTCGTCGGCGAGGCCATTACGCTGTCGGCGCGCTTGATGGCGGTGGCCGATGTTTATGACGCGCTGATCAGCAAGCGCGTCTACAAACCGGCCTTCAGCCACGAGAAGGCGGTTGGTATCATCCTCGAAGGCAGTGGCAAGCATTTCGACCCGGACCTGATCGCCGTATTCCGGGAAATCGAAGACGAGTTCCGCAGCATCGCCCGCCAGTTCAGCGATCATCAATAGTGGGGCATGCCTGGCCGTTCTGCCGGGCTGTTTCCAGGCGGCAACGACTCTTGCTGGTTGCGTCGAATCTGTTCAAAGGCCTCAAGCTGCTCGCCGCGTGTGACTACCACATGAGCAAGGATGTCCGGAGCGGGCCAGCGGGGCTTTCTTCTTTCAGGGCAAGCAGGTCGGTTCCGGTGTGTTGAGACGCGAAGCCTCCGAATTCATCGACGAGTTCACGCTCCTTGGCGAAACCGTGACGCCGTGGCCGGAAAACCCCCTGTGTTTTTCAGAGGGCGAATCCATTTGCAATTCCCGGATGCGCTCGAAGCCGAGAAGGCGTTCAGAACCCCCGGAACGGACGGGAAAGCTGGCCACAACTCGGGTGTTCCCCAAACAGCCTGGTCCGGTGTCCACCCGGATCAGGCTCTGGGGCTGGCTCAGTCTTTCTTGTTCCCCATCCCGGGGATTGCTCGGCTATTTGGACAGATCGATGGCGTAAACGCCCAGGCCTTTGCCGGTGCCGTTGTCGTTGCTGACCAGACTGATGTTGGCAAGCCCGGCAGCTTGAGCCACAGCAAGTTTGTCGCTGCTTGAGGTGAAGGTCACCGGGCCTGCCGTGGCGACCTTGGTGAAGCGCCAACTGCGGGCAGAACCGTCGGCAGCCAGGGTCAGGTTATTGCGGGCCTTGATGTAGTCAATCAACACGTCGCGGTTGGCATCGGGCGAAGCATAGATGGTGTTGGCCGCCGTCAGACCAAAGGCTGTGCCACTGGTGGCGCGGTAGTTGTTCGTCGCGATGATGAACTCGGCCGTGGCATTGATGGGCGCGCCCTTGTACATCAGGTTTTTGATGCGGCTGCCAATGGCCTGCGTCACGTCGATCTCGTAGCTGATGTCAGCCGAGGTGAACATGTCGAAGTTGTAGCCGGGGAAGCTGGACACCAGGGCCTGGGCGGTGGTCAAGGTCGGATCGATGCGGTTGAATCGCTCGGCCGCCTTCTCCAGCCAGGTTTTGATGCCTGCACCCGTCACCTTCACGGCGTAGACGGTATTGGGGTACAGGTAAAGGTCGGCGGCGTTATTGATGGCGATGGGGCCTTTGGCCACGTCGGTGAAGTCGGTGCCACCGGCAAAACCGCTCTTGAACGGGGCGCTCACCGACAGCACCGGCAGGTCTTTGTACTGCGGCAGATTGGCGCTGACGTATCTGGCCACGTAGTCAGCCTGGGCGGCGTTGACCACCTGAATGGCCGTTACGTCACCGACATCGGCAAAGTAGCTGGACAGCGCGAAGTCAGACTGGCCTATGGGCGTCTTCACATAGGTGATGGCGGCCTCGTGCTCGGTTTTCACGGCATTGCCAATGGCCGGGTCAACTTCGACATAGGTTTTGGCCGTGGCATCGAGCAAGGTTTTGCGCACGCTGACCTCGGTTTTGCCGGTGTCGATGGTCCATTTGCCGTTTTTCACAACCAGGCTGTAGTTGATGACGCCGATGGCCTTGCCCCAGTAGCTGGGCATGACGGCAGGTACGCCAAAGAAGCTGCCCTTGATCTTGTCCACGCCCTCGGCGCCGCATGCTGCGGTGGTGCAGGTGGCGTTGGGGAATTCACTGTGCGAATGGCCCATCAGGATGCCGTCAATACCAGCCACCTTGGCCAAATGGTAATTGGCATTTTCCATGGTGGGGGTGTAGGTGCTGGTGTCCCAGCCGCCATGCGAGGCAGCGATGACGATGTCTGCTCCGTCGGCGCGGGCCAGGGGCACGTACTTTTGGGCAGCCTCGACCACTCCCTGCACGTCCACCTTGCCATCCAGCCAGCGCTTGTCCCAGTTCAGGATAGGCGGGGGGGCAAAGCCGATCACCGCCACTTTCACGGTGCTTTCGATGGCTTTGCCGTCCTTGTCTTTGCCGGTCACTTTCTTGCTGATGAGGGTGTAAGGCTTGTAGAGCGTCTGCCCGTCCTTCTTGCTGGTCACATTGGCCAGCACCAGCGGGAAAGCGGGACCGGTGCAGGTGGGCTGGCTGGCCACGGCTGCCATGCCATCCACGTTGAATTTCGCTCCCGTGACCTGCGCCAGGTAGGGCAGACCGTAGTTGAACTCATGGTTGCCCAGAGTGCCAGCGTCGAAGCCAATGGTGTCCATGGCCTTGTAGGTGGCCAGCTTCTGGTCGCAGGCCACCGGGGTCACCAGGGCCTGGTAGTCGGCCAGGGCCGTGCCCTGGATGGTGTCGCCGTTGTCGATCAGCAGGTTGTTGGGAAACGCCGTGCGCGCCTGCTTGATGAGGGTGGCAGTGCGCTCGAATCCCAGGCTTTTATCTTCGGCCAGCTTGAAATAGTCGTAGCTGAGGAGGTTGGCGTGCAGGTCGGTGGTTTCCAGAATGGCTAGCTGGGCGGTGCTGCCATCGGGCAGGAGAGCGCCGACGTCGTCGTCACTGCCCAGGCAGGCGCTGAGGCTCAGGCACAGCGCCGCGAGAAAGGTCAATCGGATGCCAGAGTGGGCCAGCGGCTCGGCGGATGGAGAGGTAAACATGAAGCGCTCCCGTTCGGTTGAAAGAGCGAGAGACTATGGAAGCACCATGACACGCCGGTGAAGCCTCCGGGTCAGCTACATGTCAGCCCGGCAGGACTTCGATATTCATGGTCGTCTGCACCGCAGAACGTGCTGCCGCGAGCCCGGAACGGGTTGGTTGATGGTAAACAGGCAGGCATCGGCCACGGCTTCAATGGGCGCTGGAATTCGCTTGACAAGGAGCAGAAGCAATGAAAAGCCCCGTCGTAGCCATACGGTTTAATGCAAAACTGCGTCACGCAAGAATTTTTGGAAGAGAACGACAGGGGCTGGCTGATCGAAGCCGGTGCCGGCGAAAACTGGCACAGCTCGCGGCCTGGACGCCGGAGCCGGCTTGGCCCTGCCTGAAGAGCATGGCCCTGATCCCCGGTACCGGGGGCGCCAATCCCGGCGCTTCCCCGATTTTGATTTCCATCAAGGCCGCATTCCGGCGCGCCAGCGGAGAATGCCGGCGAACCCCAACTGGAGCCTGGTCATGAGCATTCGTGAATTCCTGATCGACGATCACCGTCATTGCGACGATTTCTATGCCGCTGCCGAGCAGGCGGTCGAACGCGGCGACGCGGCGGCTGCCGCGGCGGCCTTCGGGCAGTTCCGCGCGGCGCTGCTGCGCCACTTCGCGGCCGAGGAGCAGACGCTGTTCCCGGCCTTCGAAGCGCGTACCGGCATGACCATGGGGCCGACGCAAATGATGCGCATCGAGCACGAGCAGATGCGTGGGCTGGTCGAAGTCGCCGAGGAGGCGCTGGACGGCGGCGACCTGGAGGAATTTCTCGGCCAGGCGGAAAGCCTGCTGATCATGATGCAGCAGCACAACATGAAGGAAGAGAACGTCCTCTACCCGATGTGCGACCAGCACCTGGCCGGCGAGCCGGCGGTGCTGGAACGCCTGCAAAGCGAGCTGGCCTGATGGACATCCCCGCCGAACGCACGGTCGACGCGCGCTACCTGGAGCCGCCGCAGCCTTTCGTCGACACCATGGAAATGCTGGCGACGCTGCAGCCGGGCGAGGAAATGCTGCTCCTCCTGTTCCGCGAGCCGCACCCGCTCTACCGCGTGCTGCAACAGAACGGCCACCGCTGGCGGACCGAACTGCGCGACGACGGCACCTTCGCCGTGCGCATCACCTGCTGAGGCGGTCGTGGCCAGCGGCATGCTCTCCTTCGACCAGGTGCCGCCGCTGGCGGCGCCGCTGCGTTTCTTCGTCACCGCGCCGCTGTTCATCGCGCTCGCCGGGCTGCTTGCCGTGATCGACGGGCCGGCCATCCTGGCTTCGCGGTGGACGCCGGCGGCGCTCGCCGCCACCCATCTGCTCACCGTCGGCTTCATGCTGCAGGTCATGCTCGGCGCGCTGATCCAGGTTCTGCCAGTGGTCGCCGGCGCCGCGCTGGCGCGGCCGCTGTGGGTGGCGCGTATCGTCCATCCGGCGATCAACCTTGGCGCGCTGGCGCTGGCCGGCGGCTTCCTGTGGTCGGCGCCGGGCTGGCTGCATGCCGCCGGCACGCTGCTGGCGCTGGCTCTGCTGGTCTTCGTCGTGGCTGCCGGCAGCGCGTTGTTCCGGGTGCCGTCGACCAGTCCGAGCATCCGCGGGATCAAGTTGTCGCTGGCCGGCCTCGCCGTGGTCGGCGGCAGCGGCCTGTTCATGCTGCTGGCACTGGCCGGCGGCTGGTCGCTGCCCTTGCTGGCGTTGGCCGATCTGCATGCCGCCTGGGGCCTGGCCGGCTGGGCCGGCGTGCTGCTGGCGGCGGTGGCCTACGTGGTGGTGCCGATGTTCCAGCTGACGCCGGGTTATGCGGCGCGCCCGGCGTGGGGCTTCCCGCTCTTCCTGTTCACCGTGCTGCTTGCCTGGAGCGCCGCGCTGGCGTTCGACGCCGAATGGCCGGCGCGGCTCGGCCGCCTGCTGCTCGCCGGCGGCGGCGCCGCCTTCGCGCTGCAGACCTTGCGCCTGCAGGCCAAGCGGCGGCGGGCGCGGCCCGACAGCACCTTCCGTTATTGGCAGTTCGGCCTCTACGGCGCGCTGCTGGCGCTTGCCATGCTCGCTGCCGGCGCGCTGTTCCCGGCGCTCGCCGACGATCCGCAGTGGACGCCGGCCTTCGGCCTGGTCTTGCTGCTCGGCGCTTTCGTGCCGCTGATCGTCGGTATGCTGGCCAAGATCGTTCCCTTCCTGCTCTGGCTCGACCTGCAGAACCACGGCCTGGTCGGCAAGGCCTTGCCGCCGATGAACAAGCTGTTGCCCGAGGCGCCGATGCAGCGCCAGTTCCGGGTCTTCGTCGCCGCCGCCGGGCTGGCGCTGGCTGCCGTTTTCCTGCCCGACTGGCTGAGCCGCCCGGCCGGCGCGTTGCTGATCGCGGCCGCGCTCTGGCTCGCCGTCAACCTGACGCAGGCGGCGTGGCGGCACGGCCGGCAGTTGCAACAGGCGCCGGCATGAACACCTACCTGTTGCTGCGCCACCTGCACATCAGCTGCGTCGTCCTCAGCGGCGCCGGCTTCCTGCTCCGCCTGTACTGGATGGCGAGCGAGTCGCCGCGCCTGCATCAGCGGCTGACGCGCACCCTGCCGCATGTCATCGACAGCGTGCTGCTCGGCAGCGCGCTGACGCTGGCGGTGTGGAGCGGCCAGTATCCCTTCGCCGACGGCTGGCTGACCGCCAAGCTGGGCGGTCTGCTCGCCTACATCGGACTGGGTACGCTGGCGCTGAAGCGCGGCAGGACGCGCACCGCCCGCCTGCGCTACGGCGCGCTGGCGGTGCTCGCCTATGGCTACATCGTCGGCGTCGCGCTGACCCGCAATCCGTTCTGGCTATAACTTGCCGAGCTTGCGGTAGAGCGTGTTGCGGCTGATGCCGAGCTGGCGTGCCGCCGCCGAGACGTTGCCGTTGGCCTGGTCGAGCGCGCGCTGGGCGAGCTGGCGGCCGACTTCCTCCAGGCTGCCGACCGGGTTCTCGAGCGGCGCCGCCGCCCATTGCGCTTCGGGCGCGGCAGCGGCGGGCGCCAGCGGCGCCTCGAACAGTTCTTCCGGCAGGTGCGATTCGTGGACCGTCGTCTCGTCGTCGTCGAGCAGGGCGATGGCGACGCGGATCACGTTGAACAACTGGCGGATGTTGCCCGGCCAGCCGTAGCGCTCGATCACCTGCAGCGCGCCTTCGGTAAAGCGTACCGGGCCGCGCTCGCAGCTTTCGCCGGCGGCCAGCTTGGCGACCAGTTGGCGCAGGTCGCTGCGCTCGCGCAGCGGCGGCAGGGTGACGCTCATGCCGTTGAGGCGGTAATAGAGGTCCTCGCGGAAACTGCCGCGGGCGACTTCCTCGCGCAGCTTGCGGTGGGTGGCGCAGACCAGCGAGATGTCGACCTGGATTTCCCGCGTGCTGCCGAGCGGCGTCACCGCGCGTTCCTGCAGCACGCGCAGCAGCCGCGCCTGCATGTTCATCGGCATGTCGCCGATTTCGTCGAGGAAGAGGGTGCCACCGTGCGCCTGCTGGATCTTGCCGGGGGCGCCTTCCTTGCGCGCGCCGGTAAAGGCGCCGCCCTGGTAGCCGAAGAGTTCGGATTCGATCAGGCTCTCCGGGATCGACGCGCAGTTGAGGGCGACGAAGGGACCGTCGGCGCGCGGGCCGCTGTTGTGGAAGGCCTTGGCGAACATCTCCTTGCCGGCGCCGGATTCGCCCTGGATCATGATCGGGATGTCGCGCCCGAGCAGCCGCCGGGCGCGGTCGATCGCCAGTTGCAGGCGGGCGTCGCCGGTGTTCAGGGTGTCCAGCGTCAGCACCTGCGGGCAGGGCGCCTCGACGCGCCGGGCGGCGGCCGGCCGGCTGCCGCTCTCGGCTTCATAGACGCGACCGGCGGCGGACGGCGCGGGCAGGGTGCCGCGTAGCATCAGGTTGATCGTCCGGCCGTTCACCGTGATCGTGCTGTGCCCCTGGCCGTTCTGCCGCTGGCGGTCGATCAGCGTGCCCAGGTTGTGCTCGAAGACCATCGAGAAATCGCGCCGCACCGCGTCCACGCGGCGGATGCCGAGGATTTCCAGGCCGTTGTAGTTGATCGCCTTGACCTGGCCGTCCGGGCTCACCGCCGCCTGGCCTTCCTTGGGGCTGCCCAGATAGTCGGGGCGGGAATGGAAGCAGACGATGATGTCGCTGGCGTGCGCCGATTCGAACAGGCGCTTCTCGGCCAGCGCCGTCGATAGTCGGGCCAGGCCCAGGGTGTGGCGCTGCGTCGCCCGGTAGTCGCCGGAAATGTCGAGGACGCCGATCAGCGCGCCGTCCGGGCCGAAGATCGGGCTGGCGCAGCAGGTCAGGAAACCGTTGTGTTCGAGGAAGTGCTCGGCGCCCAGCACCTCGATCGGGCGTTCCTCGGAGAGTGCCGTGCCGATCGCGTTGGTGCCGCGCTGGTTCTCGTCCCAGGAAGCGCCGGGGGCGAGGGCGACGCGGTCGGCACGATCGACGAAGTCGGGGTCGCCGACGGTATCGAGCAGCAGTCCGTTGGCGTCGGCCAGGATGACCATGCTGCCCGAGTCGCGAATCTGCTCATAGACATGTTCCATGATCGGCCGCACCTGTTGCAGCAGGTAGCGGTTGCGGTACTGCTCGGTCTTCAGCGCCACCCGGTCGAGCGATTCGACGCCCGGCAGCGCGTAGTTCTCGGTCAGTCCGAAACGCCGGCAGCGTTCCCAGGAACGCAGGATCAGCGGATCGATCACGCCCGCCGGCAGTTCGCCACGTTCGAAAAATGCCTGGCGCGCCTCGCGCAGGCGCGGGCCGTGCAGGCCGGCCACCACTTGTATCTGTCCCATCTTGTCTCTCCTCCGTCCCCGGATGCGTTTTTATGTGCTGTTGTTTCATAACGTAGCACCTGCCCATTTAAGGAGCAATTGTCTGTGCAACGCCGCTGCCGTTGAAGCCAGAAACGTGCCATGTTGTTTCGGGGGGATTTTGCCAATGGGCGCGGCAAAACGGGGGAGCGGCCGCTGTTTCGGGGGACTGGCACAGGCCTTGCAGTCAGACCCGGCACAAGCTGTTGTTCCGCATTCACCAAAGGAGACCCCGTGAAGCATTTCCACCTTTCCCTCGGCGCCCTGGTCGCCACCCTGTGCCTGGCCACTTCCTCGCTGGTCTTCGCCCACGGCGACGTGGTGCCGCAGGCGGTCGACACCACCGGCCTCAAGCAACTCGGCACCGACTGGCAGACCGCCAACCCCTACCGCGACAACAAGACGGCGATCCGCATCGGCGACTCCGCCTTCAACCAGAACTGCGCGCGCTGCCACGGCCTGGGCGCCGTTTCCGGCGGTATCGCGCCCGATCTGCGCTACCTGCCGAAGGGCGACGAGGGCGACGAAATCTTCCTGCAGCGCATCCGCAAGGGCGCCGTGCGTGACGGCCGCGTCTACATGCCGCCGTTCGAAGGCACGCTGTCGCAGGAAGCGATGTGGGCAATCCGCGCCTGGCTGGAGACCGTCCATGAAGAATGATCGCCGCCGCTGCCTCAAGGCGCTTGCCGCGCTGCCCTTCTACCTGGCCCTGCCGGCGGTTGCCGATGCGCTGGAGACGATCCGCCAGCGCGGCCGTCTGCGCATCGCCGTGTATAACGACTTCCCGCCGTACTCACTGGCCGGCGGCAAGGGCATCGACGCCGACCTCGGTCGCGCCATCGCCGCCCGCCTCGGCGTCGCCGCCGAGATTGTCGGCTTCAACGCCGACGAGGACATGAGCGACGACCTGCGCAACATGGTCTGGAAGGGCCATTACCTCGGCACCCAGCCCGCCGACCTGATGCTCCACGTGCCGGTCGACGAAGGCCTGGCGCGGGCCAACGACAAGGTCCGCATCTTCGGCACCTATCACCGCGAAAGCCTGGCCGTCGCCCGCAATCCGCAGCGCGTCCCGGCGCTCGCCGGCTCCGCCGCGGTGGCGCTGGAAGTGTTCACGCGCGAGAAGATCGGCGTCGAAACCGCCTCGCTCGCCGATTCCTTCCTGCTCTCCGTGCTCAACGGCCGCCTGCGCGAGAACGTCGTGCACTTCACCACCGTCGCCGAAGCCGCCCGGGCGCTGGCCGCCGGCCAGATCGCCGCGGTCCTTGCCCCGCGCGCCGAGCTGGAAGCGGCGCTGGCCGGGAGTCAGCAGGTGGTGCTGGAAAGCGCCAATTTCGCCGAACTGAAGATCGACGGCTGGCCGCTCGGCATGGCCGTCAAGGCCGAGGAAGCGGCACTCGCCGAAGCGGTCGGCGCCGCCGTCGCCGACTTGCGCCGCGACGGCAGCATCGCCGCCATCTTCCGCCAGCACGGCATCACTTACCAAGCCAACTGAGGCCAACATGCGCGCCATATCCTGTTTCCTCCTCGCCCTGTTCGCCGCCGTCGGCGCCAGCGCCGAACCCTACGCCTACGTGCCGAACGAGAAGAGCGCCAGCGTCAGCGTCATCGACACCGCCAGCGATACCGTCGTCCGCCAGTTCCCGATCGGCGAACGGCCGCGCGGCATCGCCGGTGGCAGCGGCCGGCTCTACCTGACCGACGGCAAGAGCAACAGCCTGCTCATCGTGGACAGCGCCGCCGGCAAGCTGGAACGCCGGGTCAAGGTCGGCGATTCGCCGGAAGGCGTCAGCCTCTCGCCGGACGGCAAGCTGCTCGCCGTCGCCGTTGAAGACGACAACGTGGTCACGCTGCTCAGCGCCCCGGCGGCGAAGGAGCTGGCGCGCATCAAGGTCCAAGGCAAGAACCCCGAGCACGCCGTGTTCAGCCCCGACAGCCGCTGGCTCTACGTCAGCGCCGAAGACGCCGAACAGGTCGATGTGATCGACGTCGCCGCCCGCCGCCAGGTTGCCAGCATTTCGGTCGGCAAGCGGCCGCGCGGCATCGGCTTCCTGGCCGACGGCAGCCGCGCCTACGTCGCCTGCGAACTGGCCGACAAGGTCTACGCCATCGACGTCGCCAGCCACAAAGCCATCGCCGAGATTCCCGCCGGCCAGTACCCCAACGGCGTCGCCATCCATCCGGACGGCAAGCGCGTTTACATCTCCAACGGCCGCGACGCCTCGGTGATGGCCATCGACGTCGCCAGCAACACGGTCAGCGGCACCGTCGCCGTCGGCAAGCGGCCCTGGAACATGGCGCTGACCCCGGACGGCAGCAAGCTCTACGTCGCCAACGGGCGCTCCGGCAGCGTCTCGGTGGTCGACACCGGCCGCTTTGAGAAAACCGGCGACATCGCCGTCGGCGAACTGCCGTGGGGTGTCAGCATCCGATGAGCGCCGCCCGCTACACGCTGCCGGCGATCCTGCTGCACTGGGCGCAGGCGATCCTGATCGTCTGGCTGCTCTGGCTCGGCTGGACCATGACCGACCTGCCCAAAGGCGCCGAACGCAGCGCCGCCTACGGCCTGCACAAATCGCTCGGCCTGCTCGCGCTGCTCCTGGTGGCAATCCGCCTCGGCTGGCGCCGCTTCCACCCACCGCCACCCTCGCCGCTGCAAGGGCCGCTCGCCAAGCTGGCCGGCGCCACCCACCTGGCGCTCTACGCCTTCCTGCTCCTCGCCCCGCTCGCCGGCTACCTGGCCTCAGCCTTCACGCCCTATCCGGTCAAATTCTTCGGCCACGAATTGCCGCGCCTGTTCGCCGCCGACGAAGGACTCAACGCCGCCTTCAAGCAAGTGCATGTGGTTCTGGTGTGGAGCGGCGCGGCGCTGATCCTCCTCCACCTCGCCGGCACCCTGAAACACCTGCTGCTGCGCGACGGAACCATGCAACGCATGTTGCCCGGTGTGCTGTTGCGGAAATGAACAGTTGTTGAAAAATGGAGCAGGTGGGTGGGGTATTGCTCGCCAAAATAGTGTGAATTGAATGTCATGGCGTAAGCGATGGTTTGTGATCCATCGGTTCACGAAACCTTGGTTTGTCCCTGATACAGGGCCTTTGCACTCGAACATCATAGCGAGTGGAATATGCCGTTGAAGTCACATGACCGAGAGAATCGTTAACTTTCATTGGCTTATGCATGTGTATTGTAAACGCCTGAAGAATCCGGTCTACTT
>NZ_JBKJAD010000036.1:0-28329 GCF_048146105.1 Azonexus caeni | reverse complement strand
AGCGAGGGCGGTAAAAGGTAGCCGGTCTGGCGGTCAACAGGATGGAAACGGCTCATCTCTCTGGCTCGGTTCGGTTGGCTCGCTGCCATTATCCCATCAGGAAAGAGTTAGTCCGACAGGCTGCTAGATTTGCCGGTTGAGAGGATCGGTGGCAGCGCCGTCGAATCTTGCCTACCATGGCGTCTCTTGAGGGAACCAGGATGTGCTCGGCACTGCCGCTCGACGCTATGGCCTATCCCCGCGTCAGCGGGGGAACCAGCAGCGGGCCCCAGGTGCGGAACTCCTCAACGGGCCTATCCCCGCGAACGCGGGGGAACCGCCGGAAGGTAGGCGGATTCCATTACGGCCTGGGGCCTATCCCCGCGAACGCGGGGGAACCAAACCATTCGATGACCTGGGTGCCGAAGCCGAGGGCCTATCCCCGCTCATGCGGGGGAACCACGGTGTTGAGGAGGTTTTCGTCGGCGCTGCCGGGCCTATCCCCGCGCATGCGGGGGAACCGGACTGACGGTCGGCGCGCCGGCGCCGGTGACGGGCCTATCCCCGCGCATGCGGGGGAACCTGATGTCGGCCGGGTGCCAGTCCTCTCGACTGGGGCCTATCCCCGCGCATGCGGGGGAACCGATGTGTTGCACGTATGTGTGTTGAACCCCATGGGCCTATCCCCGCGCATGCGGGGGAACCAAACAATAACGGAACCGCAGAAAACAGCACGAGGGCCTATCCCCGCGCATGCGGGGGAACCTTCATGGATCAGCTTGTCGGTGCCGTGCAGGGGGGCCTATCCCCGCGCATGCGGGGGAACCATGTATCCCTTACGGACAGCCAGGGCCATCACGGGCCTATCCCCGCGCATGCGGGGGAACCACTTCGGCTTGCACCTGCATCAGCTCCGATTCGGGCCTATCCCCGCGCATGCGGGGGAACCGGCTTGCCAATCGCCGCGACGTGGAATTTACGGGGCCTATCCCCGCGCATGCGGGGGAACCATTCCCCGCACGCGCGGCAGCGGCCCTGTCCAGGGCCTATCCCCGCGCATGCGGGGGAACCTCCGCCTCGCGCGGCGTCCGGTTACTTGCATCGGGCCTATCCCCGCGCATGCGGGGGAACCTTCACAACAGCCTTTCTCAACGTCCAGGCTCAGGGCCTATCCCCGCGCATGCGGGGGAACCGCCACGTCCCGGCGGTGGCGTTTGTGATGGCTGGGCCTATCCCCGCGCATGCGGGGGAACCATTCCACGGCGCGTAAAAATCCGGTTCGGACGGGGCCTATCCCCGCGCATGCGGGGGAACCGTATCGAGGATTTCTGCGCGGTTTTCGCGGACGGGCCTATCCCCGCGCATGCGGGGGAACCGGCTTCGCCAGTCCGGGGCAATGGCCGTCAATGGGCCTATCCCCGCGCATGCGGGGGAACCTTCACAACAGCCTTTCTCAACGTCCAGGCTCAGGGCCTATCCCCGCGCATGCGGGGGAACCGCCACCAGGGCAGCGGCATCGACGTAGTCATTGGGCCTATCCCCGCGCATGCGGGGGAACCCAATCGGGTAGTCGCTCATCTTGTTCTCCAACGGGCCTATCCCCGCGCATGCGGGGGAACCCCGGTGGGCTTCAACCGTTGCAGCAAAGCCTAGGGCCTATCCCCGCGCATGCGGGGGAACCTCTTCGAGCTCGTGCAGATCCTCGCGCTGCAGGGGCCTATCCCCGCGCATGCGGGGGAACCCCTTGCGTTAAAAGTGACAGGCACGCCGTCGTGGGCCTATCCCCGCGCATGCGGGGGAACCACCAACATGGCATAAACGCGCTTACCGGGCGTGGGCCT
This sequence comes from Azonexus caeni, assembly GCF_048146105.1. Lineage (NCBI taxonomy): Bacteria > Pseudomonadati > Pseudomonadota > Betaproteobacteria > Rhodocyclales > Azonexaceae > Azonexus > Azonexus caeni. The sequence continues at coordinate 26,509 of NZ_JBKJAD010000036.1, read as the reverse complement.
ATCCCCGCGCATGCGGGGGAACCTTCTTGGCGCCCCACTCGCCGCCGTATAGCGCGGGCCTATCCCCGCGCATGCGGGGGAACCAGGTTACAACCCCCACGGATGCCCCCTTCCCGGGGCCTATCCCCGCGCATGCGGGGGAACCGAGAACGCTACACCAAGACTGGAAAGAGCCACGGGCCTATCCCCGCGCATGCGGGGGAACCCTCAAATCGAGTATTAAGAGTGTTGCAGGTGCGGGCCTATCCCCGCGCATGCGGGGGAACCAGCGATCGCCGCCTGCGGGAGCTGCTGACCGAGGGCCTATCCCCGCGCATGCGGGGGAACCTTCCCTGCAACGTGCAGGCGCTCACCCGTCGCGGGCCTATCCCCGCGCATGCGGGGGAACCCATGTTTTACCGCGACCAGCTCGCCGATATTTGGGCCTATCCCCGCGCATGCGGGGGAACCGCGTGCGCAGGTAATCGACGATGGCCTCGCGGGGGCCTATCCCCGCGCATGCGGGGGAACCCAGGCTTAAACGCCATTTTTCACCCCATTCACGGGCCTATCCCCGCGCATGCGGGGGAACCTTTATTATTTGGCCGATTGTGTGGGGGCAAAGGGGCCTATCCCCGCGCATGCGGGGGAACCTCATTCTGGCCACGCTTGGCCTGACCGCTACAGGGCCTATCCCCGCGCATGCGGGGGAACCCCAGCAAAGCACGCCTTACAAGGCCAGTCCCGAGGGCCTATCCCCGCGCATGCGGGGGAACCCGGACATGCCACAGCGTGTAAAGGGTCTTACCGGGCCTATCCCCGCGCATGCGGGGGAACCGAGGTGTATCCCGTTCTTCTCGGCGGTCAGCCGGGCCTATCCCCGCGCATGCGGGGGAACCTCTTGTAGATAGCCCTATGATCTACAAAAGAAAACATCAAAAGTGATCCGAATTTTTAAAGAGCACTCTACAACACCCGTTTAACGAGCCAAAGGCCATCTACCTCTACGAGTTCTCTTGGTGGCTCGCCCAAAGTCTTGATGCCAACCCCACCCGTTTCATTCATGTCCCGCCAGACCATTACGACACTTCCTTGAGGCTCAGCCGAAAACCAGCCTTCCAAGGTCTCCCAGGCTCTCGACCTCACGCCAGGATTCATTCGGGGCGAGATGTAGACCGTCGGCGCAATTTCCAACATGACCGATGCCAGAAACCCACGAAACCGATAAGGCACATCACGCGTCACTATCACTACCAGCGCCATCGCTTTCCTCCGTCCGCAATACCTGTTTGATCTTGTCGATCATGCTGGCAATGACATCCTGCTTCCGAAACACCGTAGACGCCTCGCGTCTGACCAGGCGGTCGATGCTGGTTTGGTCCCCATTGATCGCTTTTTTTGCCACCGAAAAAGCAATTTGCAGCGTGACCGTGTCGCGAAACAGATCGGCAATATCCAGCACAAATGCCTGCCCGGAGTCCTCGTGGATAAAGCCAAGCTGCGGAATTGCAGCCAGCGACTGAACGGCGATGGCAGCAGCCCCCTGAACGGCCGTAGCCGCATGATTGATCGCCTGATTCGGTATGTCCGTGGCCTCTGGATTATTTCTGTCGTAATGCCGCCCATCCCAGGGAATACCGTATTTATCCGCCATCAAACGATAAATCGCCTTGACCCGTGCGCCCTCGATGCCGCGCAGCGTATCCAGATCACGGTGCGGCAAAATCTCGCCCAAGCGCAAGGCATACATGTGCCGTGCAACGCTGACGCGGCGACGTGGGTTCCCCCATAGCTCGGCCTGACGACGAGCCACGTCCGAACGATCCGGCAGCAGTGGCGGCGCCGTGTAAGTGCGAACCCCATCCTGCCCGACAGCCGCCATCAGGGTTCCGTGTCTTGCCAGCAGGCGCAGAGCGTCATGCGTCACGCTACTGCCCGGCCCGAGCAGGATCATCGAAACCGCCTGATGGGGCACCTGCAAGACATAGGGCTTCAACGATTCCTTGCCTGCCATGAAATGCAGGCAACCATCAATCACGCATAGTTCACCGCGTTCCAGCCAGATCAGCCCATGGCGATCCGCATGGGGAACGCGGGCCGTTTCCAGCCCAAGTCGCCCTTTCAGCATGCGCTGGCCGGCCTGAGCAACAACATGCCAAAACCGAACGCGCGATGTCGCCCCACCCCTCTGGCTAACAGACGGTTAAATGCCTCTGGATCACCGACCAGCAACTGCCCCTTGAAAACGACATCCGGCCCGCTAATGCTGGCAGTTTTTCGTTTGCCGTTTTCACCGTTCCCTGCTTTGCGCAATACACGCGTGAGCTTGAACGATTCCATCCGGGCATCGACAACTTCGGCCGCACCATCGATAGCCAGTTGCTTGACCAGCCAGTCCGTATAAACCGCTGTTCGCTCAGCCAAGCTTCCAATTTTTGCGTCTTTTTCGCGGTCGACCGCAGGATTTATAGCGTGCAGGAAGGCATCGCGCTCCCCTCCTTCCTTACTACGCACCACCGGACGAACCCTTAACTCAAAGCCCAACCGTTGCCCCGTTTTCCAAGCAGTGGGGAATGGGCGCGCATCCAGCGCATCAAGCCCCAAGGCACGGGCCACATCAGGAGTTGCCAGCGCGGCGTTCAAACGCAAGCTTTCCAAGTCGGCAGAGGTGTAAGCCAGCAAGCCCTGCCGCCCTCCCAGATAATGGAAAGGCTTCGGTGCCAGATCGCCGAAAGCGGAACAAAGCAGGGCGTGCAGCGCATAGCCGAAATCACCATCCGGTGACAGCAAACCATGACGCGTGGCCCACGGTGCCAGGGCTGCCGGGTCCGGTTGCAAACGCAATAACTGAAAAGTCATGTTGCCCCCCCCGGCGCATCAAATACCCCTTCCCGTACGGGCCGCCACCCACCGTGAACACCGCTGGACCAATTGCGCTCATCGCACAAATCCAGAACGCGATCACCAGCCAGAACGCCCTCGCCATCCGGCCATTGCAAGCGCAAACGGATGGGGCTCTCGGGAAATGGAACGGCTTTCAGGGCTTCAAGGATGTTCGTTGCATCCTGCCAACCGGCAAATACTCGCCGACTGGGCAAACAGCTCTTCCGCCCGATGAACAAGGGGCGCGCCGGTCGATCAAGTGCTTGCGCTAGATCATCCAGCGTTGGAGTCTCTGCCGCTGGCTCAAGACGTAGTGCGACAAGAACGTTCAGGCTGGCGTGGTAATCACGGTAACGAAGATGTGGGGAGGAATAGGCGTCTGGCCCGCCCCGCCGTCCCTCGGGTGTTCCCCATGTAGTCCACCCCAAATCGTCTTTGCCTAGCTGCGCGGTCTGGAAATCGGTTAACCGCTGAACATCACTGTCCAATCTTGCTCCAATTAACAAACGTGATTGGAGACGTTCATGCAACCCGCTCTCCTCCCGTCTATACCCCAACGCATTTGCCAGCAGGCCGGTCACCATGGAAAGCGCAGGAAAATCCCGTATTACGCCAAATTTGTCGATGGTTTCCCCACCGAAGGCGATCAACGGAGCTTCCAGGCGCATCAAAAGATGGCGTGGCATGTCAGCAAGCCCCTTGCTCGATAATTCCCTTCGCCCAATCGGCCAATTGGGTCAGGTTCAGGCGCTCGGCGCCCGGCACACTGACGGGATCAACAGACAGAAAACGACGAGCCAGCGGTGCGCCGTAGGCATCATCCATGGCGGCAATTTCCGCAGTCAGCTTGGCCACCGCCCGTTGTCGAATGGGCGCGCTGTTGTCGTCCAGAGACAAGGCGTTGTGAAAAGCTGCGGCCAAGCTGCGCGGTTGCCAATCGCCTGCTTCCACCAGCATGAACTTCGCCCAGTCGAAGGGTGCTGTCGAGCCGCGTTTGGCGCCTGGGCTGACCGTGGCGATAAGGTGCAACAGATGTTGCACAACCCGGGCAGCCAAGGCTCGCTGTTCTGGAGATGCGCCATCTGCAAAGCACTTCTTGAAATCCGCACCTTCCAGGTTCTGCACCAGTTGCGGCACATCCACGACCACGTAACCGTAATAAAGCCCTGAGGCGAGTTCGGTATCGAAAATACCGGCGGAACCCAACTCGCCAGCATCCTGAAGAAGGTCATCCACCACCGTGAAGTAATCGTTTTCGACCTGAGCCTGATGCACCGTGAAGGCATGGGCAACGTAGACGGCTGCGTCACGGCTCGTCAGCAAATCAGAGGTCACCATGCGGCCAAACAAGGCTGACTCCAGCCCGCTGCCGTGCTTCAAGGCTTCAATGTTTTTCTTTTCGTCTTTGCCTTTGAGCCATTCGCTAATCGCCGTTTTCAACGCTTTTTCATCGGCATTTCCCTCCGTCAGTTCCGTACAGCGATTCACCAGGTAGTCAATTTCCGGCTTGCCAAGCAATACCGCCTGTCCGGTTTTCAAAGCGTCCTCTCCCTTCTTGTCCTTGCCTCCTTTATCAAGCAAGCCAGCATCCCGCAAAGCTTCAGCAGCGGCCTGCGCCAGTGGTGCAGTCAGGCCATTTTCCTGCAAATACTTGGCGATCAACTCCAATGTGCCTCGTGACCGTATGCCCATAGGCACATCGAGATTCGCCAAGGCAAAGGCATCTTCGGTCACGCGCCAATGACGTTTCAAACATTGCGAGGAAATCCGGGTACGAACCGCGTCCCCCAAGGGAAGGCGCTTGGCGAGACCGGCATCGTCACGGTTCAGCAGCGCGGCCGGGTAAGTGTGCAGGGTGTGAATTTGAATAAAGCGCGGGATTTGCATGATCAGGCTCCAATAAGTGAATTAGTGCTTCGGTTTCTTGGCTTCGGCAGAAAAGTAACTGCCAGCAATTCGTAGTCGCGTAGCTTCGGCGGCCTCTTCATCGCGCCCCTGATGAAGGACCAGATCGCCCAGATCAAACCAGTTCGGAGCCTTGCCTTTGCTTGCAAGCAGGCGAAGCAGGCGGGGAAGAAGCTGGCGGAAGGCATCGCCTCGGGCGGTCAGCAGCTTGGTGACACGCGATTCGGAAACATCTGCATCGCTGAGTTGTTTACCCAGCCTCTGGCTTGCATCGTGGCCTGCCAACGCCATGCCATGCGCAATCGTTCCCCAGCGTTGCCAGGTCTCCGGTTGCCAGGTTTCGGGTGAAAAACCGGCGTACACCAAAGCCCGCGAAAGCGCCGCAATCTGATGGGGACGCAACTCCGCGTCCGGATCAAGTCGGGCCAGCGCCGCCCGCTCGCCGTTATCCAGGCCATGCGCATCGCCTTTGAAACGTGCAGCCTGGGTAATGATATGGGCGAGTTTCGCAAGCGGACTTTCCTGCCTCGGGGCAGCACTCGCCTCGGGCAAAGGCAGTTCCGATGAATCGGCATCATGGATGCTCATAGGGCAAGCTCCTTGTTGGTAGATTGTTGGCGGTAGTACTCGGCAAGTACCGGTAGGGTCTTCGTGCTGCGCAAACCGGCATGGAAACGGGACAGCGCAGCCGCTTGGGCGCGATAGCGTTGCTCGCCGCACTGCGGGCCTGCGGAAAAGGCATTTTTCAGAATGGTTTCAGCGGAAGAAGCCATGGAGAGCAACCAGTTCAAATGCTCGGTGTCTGGTTGGTCTGACTCAAGCTCTGCATTCAGCACATCAAAGAATCGGACGTCTTCGACCTCTTCGAATTTATCCGCCCAGAGTCCGGCACAATCCTTGGTGTTTTTGGAAAACTCCTGATCTGCGCCTCGGTTAAATAAGGTCGCAAGAGCAACCCAAAGGACTTGGCGTATTTCACCGATGGCATAAACATGCTCGCCTGCTATTTTTGCCAGGAGGTCTGTCTGCTTTGAACAGATCAGCTTACGAACAGTTCTTGAAATCGGTATGCGGCGTTCGTGATACCCCTCAGTAACACTTTTGTTCCCGGTGGGCCCTCCACGAGATACTGCCTGCAACAATGCAACAATTCCCGTATCACCATCTGACTCCTTCAGGCTCATTGCCGACGGCTGCTTGTATTCGCCATTTCGATACTTGAGTCCAAATAGAAGTGCCGATGCTAGCTCGTATCCGAAACCACTTGATCTAACTCGTAAGGCCTCTCCGGAAGCGGCATCAATTGGAGTCCAAACGTCTCCCGTTCCTCCCCTGGGAGAGTGTTCCGCAATTCGAGCAACTTCACTGCCAGATACTTTTGCCGACAATCCGAATTCATTGTCAGTAATCAGTCGGACTTGCCTGCAAATCTCTATATAGAACGGATCAAGACTCGAAAAGGAAAGGGCGCTTTTGCCATCCCACGGCAATAACCAAAGTAGTTCATGGCCATCCTTTGCCTTTAACCCATACGTCTCAATTGCAACGGCCCGAGAATTCAATAAAGCTGATAAGTCCCGCTTCCAGCGTCTCCCAAAATAACCAGATGGAGACGCACCCATAGCAATGCGGCAACCGAAGCCTCCTGCCATTCTCGAAATACCCCAATTATTTTTGCCGCCGTAACCTTCTTGAGTCTGCAAACTAACCAAGGCCATCACCCAATCATCCACCCCCGCCCGCCGCATCCTTGACGCCTTCAGGTCGTGGTTCTTGGAGGTAACCAGCATGTCCAGCTCGTCTGCCGCCTCAATCCGGTTTTTCCAGCCGCCGACAGAGCCTCCCGGCACCGGCGCCTGCATGAAAGCCGGCCGGTCGTGTGGCGAAATCAGGCACCAGGCGGCGCCATCCGGATCGTCTGGCGTCAGACCCAACAAGGCCTCTTTCCAGGCTGACTCGGTATCGAATACCTCCTCTTGACCAGCCCGGTGCAAAGTCATCGCCGCAAGCTGAACCAGAAAGGCGTGCCATGGGTGGCGCTGGTGTGGGCGTAATGCGGGGAAGTCGCGTACTTCATCGTTTGCCAAGGCAACAAACAAAGCCGGCAGACTGAAAGACTTGGGCTGACCATCGGCAACCAGGCGAGTTCGGATCAATGGTTCATCCAGCAGGTTGTAGCGTAGTGTCACGGCGTATCCTCCGGCGGTTTTCATTCATCCTTGAGGCGTTCGAGCCCCAAGCGGCTATAGCGAAAAGAAGCAGAACCCAAACGGAATGTAATGCAATCATCCTGACGGGATACATCGCTTGGCTCGGCATCGAGCGGCAAATCCTTTGGCAGCAGGTAATGCCGTATCGGCAGTTCCTTGAGCGGAAAGCCAAAGGGACCGATCACGCCGAAAAAGCGTGCCGCTCTGTCTTGCGCACCCAGACGCGTTGCGACTTGCACATCGTGAGGAAACTCGACTTCGCCAAAGTCCTGCTCGATGTCCAGCGAATGAAGATAGCCCAAGGCTTTCTGAGCCCCAGTGTCTCCCTCGATTTTCTGGGCCAGCCCTTGCCAAGCCTCCCCCAATTGCGTTTCCAGTGCGCGCAATTTGTCTGGGTGAGTTGCCGCCTCAACGAGATAGCGATTGTCCTCAGGAATCACAACCTCCGGCTTTTCGAGCAGCAGTTGTCGCGTGGCTTCAAGAATGCTCAGGTCGGCATACACCCCGCCACCGTTATGGAAACGGCCCAAGCCATGTTGTGGTCGGGCGAGCATGGGCGAGAGGTCGTTTCCTGGCGGCGTCAGCACAATGGCCTGGGCTTGGCGAAAGGCTTCCGGGCGCTCGTTTTCATGCCGGTGCAAACGCCCGAGCCGCTGCAACAGCACATCCATTGGGCACAAATCGGTGATGAGAAAATCTGCGTCAATGTCCAGGCTTTGTTCCAGCGTCTGGGTACCGACAACGATCAAGGGGCCTGCCGGCCGAGCTTTCCCTAGCTGCTGCTCGATGGCTGCATCAATTTCCGGTCTATCCTGACGACTGAAACGGCTGTGATGCAGCGTTCTCACGCCTTTGACGCTGAACAGCCATGCCAGATCGGGAACTTGCTTCTCCAGTGCATTCAGCGTGGCTACAGCTGCCGGGACCGTGTTGCGGATAATCAGCACCTTGGCGCCTTGCGCTGCTGCTTCAATGGCCAATTGCGCGATTTTCTCAGGGGCTGCGATGCAGTCGCGGGTGCTCCAACTCACTCGCTTTGAGCGCCCTGTTCCGGGTGTAGCCCGAATACCATGGCAATCCGAAATTGCCGGATACGGCACGGCACAAGCCTGCTCGAACGGCATGTTCCGGATCAAACCGGACTGCCCGGTGGGTGCCAAGGCCAAATAGCGACTACGCGCACTCGAACCCAGCGTGGCCGACAACAGCAAAGCATGCCCACCACAACCCAGATGCGCTTTCAGCAAACGCTCCAGCAGCACCGTCATGTAGGCATCGGAAGCGTGAACCTCATCCACGACCAGCAGGCTGCGGGCCAGCGTTGCATGGCGTAGATGCGCATGACGAACTTGCAGGGCGCCCAATAGCGCCTGGTCAATGGTGCCAACTGCGACCGGCGCGGCTAGGAAACGCTTGGAGTTTTCCGCGGCCCAGCGTTGGTGCGCCTTCTGATCGTCGGGCGAGTCGTTCCAGAAAACCTCGAAATTCGCCATGGCCTTGATCTCTTCGCCATCGGCGGCGACGTAGCCCGGTAGCGCACGCAAAGCAAGGGGCGGATTCTCCGGCCACAAGCGTTTCAGGGTGTCCTGCACCCGTTGATAAAGCTGGGTCGCCGCTACCCGTGTAGGCAAGGCGAAGTAGAGGCTATCCACCAAGCCGGAGCGGAAAAGATGAACATAACGCCACAGTGCCGCTTCGGTTTTTCCACTGCCGGTTTCTGATTCGAGGATGACCAAAGGCCCGAGGGAATCATCACTCATGGCCACCTGAACGGGACGAGGATCGAAACCGCCGAAGACATCGGCAAAGCTTGGCGCTAAGGCAACGAGCTTGGCGCGCCAATTGTCGCTATCCAGCCCCAGGCTGGTTATGGCCTTGTCTGCCATGGACGGCGCGGTTTCTGCGCGACTCTCGCCTGGTTCGGAAAACCGGAAAAACCGTGTATCCGATCCCAGCCAGTCGGCCAACTGAACCAGTCCAGCAAACAGATGCCCGAAACTTGGCGCGCCCGGCAATGCCTCTCCATCACTATCAAAAGCGCTTGGGTAAAGCTCTGGCGCACGCCGCGCAATTTCTTTCAGTACAACAGCGGGGTCATATTTCCCTTCATGGGATTTCCAGATACTTGAACTGATCCCGGGGCTATCCTTGATCGGCCGTCCGTGATGGCTGATGCTCGCAGTCAACAATGAATCGACCGCATCACCCCAAGTACAGATTTTTTCGATCAAAGGCTCGACAGCCTCGGCAGATGTCGCGACTTGGAATAGTTTGATGGCCTCAACTCCATGCCCCGCCGTAATCTGCACAGGCCAACTTGGCGGAATTCTTGTTTTCCAGCGTTTAGCCTGAAAACCGCTATTTGCCTTACCGATGTCGTGCAGGAATGCCAGCACGGCAAGGCGGGCAATATCCTGTTCGGTCAGCTTTCTACCAGCACATCGTTCCAGGGCGCGTCGTATTGATCGACACTGGGCTAGCCGTGTAAAGCAGGCTGCCACATCGATCATGTGGTCAACAAGAAAATGCCAAGCAACAATTTGTCCATCGGTATCAAACGACAACTTTCCAAATGCCCGAAATTCATTCATTGACATGATTACCCACTTTCACGACAGCCACTAATCCAAAGCCTACCCGCCCCCAGTCTCACCATCTGCGACTCCCCGATACATCCCCCGCGTTTCCTCCAGCAGCCCGATCACCCGCTGGCGCAAAGCTTCGGGTTCGAGGACTTCGCAATCCGGGCCGTATTTGAGGATGTCCATGAGCAGTTCCGGGTCGGCGCTGTAGGGCAGGCGCAGTTCGTAGCGGCCGTCGGGGAGCAGTTGGCCTTGCTGTTGCGGGTGCCATTGTTCGCCGGCCACCCAGCGGGCGCGCATGGCGGAGAAGCGCAGGCGCGCCCAGCGCACGTCGCTGCCGGCGAAGATGCCGTAGCCGGCGGCGAGTTGGCGGTCGAGTTCGCTGTCGGCGATGTCCTGGGCCGGGGTGGCGAGCGCTTTTGCCTTTTCGATGGCGTCGACGGCGAAGCTGCGCAGCGCTTGCCGGGTGTGGCACCAGGCGTCGAGATACCAGTTGTCGCGGTAGTGGACGAGGCGTTGCGGGGAGACTTCGCGGCTCGTGGTAGCGGCGCTGGCCCGGGCGCGGTAGCGGATTTCCAGGCGGCGGCGGGCGAGCAGCGCGTCGGCGACGGTCTGGAAACTGGCGGCGTGGCATTGGCGCGGGGCGGCGGCGATGATGCGGATGCGCCGGGCGATTTCCTCGGCGGTGTGGCTGCCGGCGCCGAGCATGCCGAGCAGGCGCTGGCGCAGGGGTTGTAACTGGTCGCGCAGGATGCCGCTGGCGTCGATGTTTTCCAGCAGTTGCTGCATGCTGAGCAGGGCATGGATTTCGTCGGCAGTGAGCCAGACGCCGGGCAGTTCGGCGCTGCCAGGCGGGGCGAGCAGACGATAGGCGCCAAGCTCGCGGTCGAAGTCGACCGGCATGCCGAGGCGGTTACGGAGGAAGGCGATGTCGCGGAAGATGGTGGCGCGCGAGACTTCGAAGTGGGACATCAGTTCGCGCAGGCTGACGCTACGGCGGGCGCCGAGCATGCTGCGGATGTGTTGGTAGCGCTCGGTTTTCGCCAATTTTTCCCTTTCCCAACGATGATCAATTGGCGTCGATCGCAAGTGCCTCTCTGCCGCCAGACAAAAAAAGAGCCGGGCGCGAACCCGGCTGATTTCAATTCAGGCGAAGATTGGCCGCCCGGCGCTGGTGCGGGCACGCAGTTCGGCCAGCATGTCGCGTTCGCGCAGATCGGCGGCCCAGGCTGGGCGTAGCTGGTAGTGCGGCTGGTCGACGATGGTCTTCCAGCTGCCGCCCCATTCCAGGCCGAGATCCATGCCAAGGGCGCCGACCGCCTTGTATTTGGGGGAATCGGCCAGGTAGCGGGTACCTTCGAAGACGCCGATGTCGAAGGCGATGCCGAAGTTGTGGTTGGAGTAGCCGGCGCGGGCGTTGGTGACTTTCGGGCCGGGGGCGGTGCGGCCCTTGGCGTAAAGGGCGTCCTGTTCGGCGTAGCTGCGCAGGCCGCTGAGCACCTTGATGCTGATGCCGTGCAGGGCGGCTTTCTGGACCAGGGCGCGAGCCATTGGCTGGACTTCCGGGAGCAGCGTCAGGATGTTCTTTTCGCTACGCGGGTCGACCGGTGAGACGGCAACGCTGACCGCCGGAGCCGCCGCTTTCGGCTTGACGATGCGGGCGTGGATGGCGCCCCAGGTTTCCGGGCCGGCCTTGCCATCGACGCCGACGCCGAGTTCCTGCTGGACTTCCCGGATCATTTCTTCGATCTTCATTTTTCGCTCCTCCAGGGTTCAAAAGGGGTTTCCCCCGTTGTTCTTCAGAAACGATATAGCCGGATGTCATGATGCCATCTTGCTACCGGAAATTCCCGCCTTTTTTGCCGCCAGCGTATGGCTGCGGCCGCCGGAAGCGGGCTGCTATCATTGCGCCTTGTCGCGGGCCCGGCCCGCTTCCTTACCTGCAGAGTCCCGGACATGAACCCAGCCTCCCCGAGCCAGCCGACCCTGTTCGGCATCAAGAATTGCGACACGATGAAGAAGGCCATGCACTGGCTGAGCGAGAACGGCGTCGCCTACGAGTTCGTCGATTACAAGAAGGCCGGCGTCGCCGCCGCCAAGCTGCCGGACTGGGCGGCGCGCGCCGGCTGGCAGAAGCTGCTCAACACGCGCGGCCTGATGTGGAAGAAGTTGTCCGAGGCGGAGCGCAGCGATGTCGACGAAGCGAAGGCGTTGCAGTTGATGGCGCAGTATCCGGCGCTGATCAAGCGGCCGGTGCTCGATCTGGGCGGCGAACTGCTGGTCGGCTTCAGCCCGGAAAGCTATGCGGAGAAGCTGAAATGAGCGGCGGCAGCATTCGTCGCTTCCTGTTCGAGGGGCTGGATATCCGCGGTGCCGTGGTGCATCTGGACGAAGCCTGGCAGCAGATGCAACTGGGCCGCGATTACCAGCCGACGGTGGCGCAACTGCTCGGCGAGGTGGCGGCGGTGACGGCGCTGATCGCCGGCCAGTTGAAGCAGCCCGGGCGGCTGACGCTGCAGTTGCGCGGCAGCGGGCCGGTGCAACTGCTGGTGATGGATTGCAACGAGGCGCTGCAGATGCGCGGCATGGCGCGCAGCAACCCGGTGGTGCTGCCGGCGCCGGTGCCGGAATTGCTCGGCGCGCAGCAGGGCGGCCAGCTATTGATGAGCCTGGACCTGCCGACCGCGCGCCAGCCTTACCAGAGCTATGTGCCGCTGGTTGGCGAGAGCATCGCGGCGATTTTCGAACACTACCTGGAGCAATCGGAGCAGCAGCCGTCGCGGCTGTTCTGCACGGCGGCGCCACAGGCTGCGGCCTGCCTGTTCCTGCAGAAGATGCCGGAGGCGGACAAGCACGATGCCGACGGCTGGCAGCGCGTGACCCAACTGGCGTCGACGGTGAAGCCGGCGGAACTGCTGACGCTGGATGCCGAGACCCTGCTCGGCCGGCTCTTCCACGAGGAGATCGCCGCTGGCGGCGTGCGCGTCTATGATCCGCAGCCGGTGGTCTATCACTGCCCGGAAGATTGGGACAAGGTGCGCGACATGATCCGCGGCATTGGCCGCGCCGACGCCGAGACGATCCTTGCCGAACACGGCGAAATCCTCATCCGCGACGATATCTGCAACCGCGATTACCGTTTCACGGCAGCCGACGTGGCGGCGATCTTCGCTGCCAGCGAGGGGAAGGCGCTCAACTGAGCTCCCCGCTTACTTCTGGTAAACCAGCTGCACGCGCCGCATCAGCTTGCGGCATTGCGGCGAACGGCAAGCCGGGCTGACTTCTTCCGAGCCGACCGCCTCGCGCCGGATCTGGGTCACCGGAATGCCGGCGCCGCGCAGCACGGCGAAGACGGCGTTGATCCGCTGTTCGGCGATGGCCAGGTTGTAGGAGCGGCTGCCCAGGTGGTCGGCATGCCCGACCAGGGTGACGACCAGTTCCGGGTCGGCCTTCAGGCGGGCGGCGTGTTCGAGCAGGCGCTGCCGCCCTTCGGCGTCGATCGTGTTGCCTGATGACGCAAAGAAGATGCTGTTGTCGACATCGACCGCCGCCATCGCGGCCTTTTCTTCCTGCGCCGGGTTGCTGGCTGGCTTGGGTGCTTCGCTGCGCACGGACGGGGTGGTTTCCCGCGGCGGGGTTTCGCTGACTGGCGGTTGAGCGGCGCAAGCGCCGAGCAACAGTACGGCGCCGAGGACAATCGCAAGCTTGGTGGTCGGCAAATCAATCTCCTTCGTTATTGCGGACCATGTCGGCCAGCGGCATGTTGGCGTATTTCTCGTCCTTGCCAGGGATATGCTGCAGCAGCTCCGCAAGATTGATCTGCAATGTTTTCAGGACGACTTCCGGCACCGCCGCCAGGGCTTCCGGAACGACGCCTTCGGCCGGACCGGGCAAAGCGGCCAGGGCCTCGTGACCGCGCTCGGTCAACTGCAGGCCGACCCGGCGCTGATCGCCCGTCTTCTTGCGCTTGTCGAGGCAATCCTGAGCCACCAGCTTGTCTACCAACTGGCTGCACGTGGACTGGTGAACGCCCATGCGCTCGGCGAGTTCGCCGATGCCGATACCCGGCGAACGCTGCACCTCCTGCAACACCCACATCTGCGAACCGGACATGCCGCAGCGTTCTTCGACCAGCCGGAAATGCCGGCGCATGGACCCGTAAATCAGACGGAACTGTTGCAGGACATCAATGACCCGCTGCTCCCTGGAGCTACTCAAAGCGTTCAAAACTGGTACTTTCAAATAATAGTATTGCGCGAATTTTAAGCCTCAATTATATTGAGCGCCAATGGAGTTGTAACTTAGGTCATAACCCCATTCCTTTTCGACGAGGTTTTCCATTGGGGGGTGCAACCCCCCTTTTTTTTCCGCCCGTCGCCCAGCAGCGCGCGCCGCACCTTTTGCCGGCGCCCGAGATGCGTCAAAGAACGTACATGAACGCCCCCAACCGGGACGTACCGCTTTTCGTCGCCCGACAACCGGGGCGGCCTGGAGATCGCAAACTGCATTTGGAGGAGAAACCATGATCAAGATCGGACTCGTTGGTTACGGGAAGGCTGGACAGGCCGTTGCCAGCGTCCTGCGGGAAGATCCGCGTTTCGAGTTGTGCTGGGTGGCACGCGGTTCGTCCGCCGAGAGCATTGACGACCTGCCCGTCGTGAAGCTTGAAGCGGACAGCTTCGGCGCCTGGCTGGATGCCCACCCGGTCGACGGAATCATCGACTTTTCGAACCCGCAAGCCGTCCTCAGCTATGGCGAAGCCGTGCGCCAGCGCGGCATCATGGTGGTGACGGCGATTTCCGGCTATCCGCCGGAAACCCTGGATTACATCCGCGACCTCGGTCGCGACATCCGCATCATGTCGTCGCCCAACATCACGCTGGGCATCAACTTCCTGCTGCTGGCGGCGCAGATACTGCGCCGCATCGCGCCCTTCGCCGATGTCGAGATCGTCGAGCAGCATTTCCGCGACAAGCCGGAAGTCTCCGGCACGGCGAGACGCATTGCCGAGGTGCTCGACGTCGACGACGAGCGCATCACCTCGCTGCGCCTGGGCGGCATCGTCGGCCACCACGAAGTGATCTTCGGTTTCCCCTACCAGACCGTGCGCCTGATCCACGACTCGATCCGCCGCGAGGCCTTCGGCACCGGCGCGGCCTTTGCGATCGAACAACTGTCGCGCTGCGCGACCGGCTTTTACACGCAGGACAAGCTGCTGATGCGGGTGATCCGCGAAGAACTGCTGCTCGAGGAGACGCTCAGCGCGGCCCCGGCAGTTTCCCTGGATTCATCAGTCCCAGCGGATCGAGCGCCTGCCTGATGGTCCGCATCAGCTCGATTTCGACGGCCGACTTGTAACGCAGGATTTCCTCGCGCTTCAACTGGCCGATCCCGTGCTCGGCGGAGATCGTGCCGTCCAGCGCATGCACCGTATCGTGCACGATGCGGTTGACCTCCGGCAGGCAGGCGAGGAAGGCGGCGTTGTCGGCGGCATCCGGCTTCGACAGGTTGTAGTGCAGGTTGCCGTCGCCGACATGGCCGAAGGCGACCACGCGGATGCCGGGAAAGGCCGCCGCCAGCGCGGCATCGGCGCGGCAGAGGAAATCCGGGATGCGCGAGACCGGCACGGCGACGTCGTGCTTGATGCTGACGCCTTCGATCTTCTGCGCTTCCGAGATGGCCTCGCGCAGCGCCCACAGCGCCCGCGCCTGGCTGTCGCTGGCGGCGACAGTGCCGTCGGCGACGGCGCCGCTGGCCAGGCAGTCGGCCAGCCAGCGCTCGACCGCCGCCGGGTGGGCATCGGAAAACTCGGCCAGCACATACCACGGACTGGCCGCCGCCGGCCGCCGGGCGCCGGGGATGTGGCGCAGCACCAAACCGAGCGCCGTTTCGGAAACCAGTTCGAAGGCGGTCAGTTGCGCGTCGAAGGCGCTGCGCGCGCGGTTCAGCAATTCGACCGCGGCGGCCGGCGTGGCGACGTTGAGCCAGCAGGTGGTCTGCGTCTTGGGCAAGGGGAAGAGCTTGAGCACGGCGGCGGTGATGATGCCGAGCGTGCCTTCGGCGCCGATGAAGAGCTGCTTGAGGTCGTAGCCGGTGTTGTCCTTGCGCAGGCCGCGCAGGCCGTCCCACAGCTCGCCGCCGGGCAGCACCACCTGCAGCCCCAGCGTCAGTTCGCGGGTGTTGCCGTAGCGCAGCACCTGGACGCCGCCGGCGTTGGTCGACAGGTTGCCGCCGATCTGGCACGTCCCTTCCGACGCCAGTGCCAGCGGAAAGAGGCGGCCGGCGGCGCGTGCCGCGTCCTGGACGGCGGCCAGCGTGCAGCCGGCTTCGACGGTGATCGTGTTGTTCTGCGCGTCGACGGCGAGGATGCGGTTGATCCGGGACAGGCTGACCACCACCGCCCGCCCGCTGTCGTCCGGCGTCGCCGCGCCGCACAGGCTGGTGTTGCCGCCCTGCGGCACGATCGGCGCACCGGCGGCGACGCAGGCACGGACGACGGCGGCGACTTCGGCGCTGCTGCCGGGCTGGACCACGCACAGGGCGCGACCGCGGTAACGGCCGCGCCAGTCGGTCAGCATCGGCGCCATGGCGGCCGCTTCACTGAGCACCCTGTCCGGTCCCAGCAGTTCGCGCAAGTTGTCGAGCAAAGCCTGCATCACGTCGTATTTCCGTCAATTGCCGCCGATGGCGGCGCAAAGCGCATTCTCGGCAGGCGGCGCCGAGGCGTCAAACGCTTTCCCGGCAGCGGCCCAACCGCTATGATTCGTTCATAACCAAGACCGCGCTCCCATGCCCCTGCCCGTCCTCGCCCAGCACCTTGCCCGCAATCGCCTCGCCGCCTACTGCGAGCAACGCTATCCACCCGAGCTGCGGGAAAGCGTCCGCCTCGATCTGCGCTTCGAGGACGACGCCGTCGTCCTCTACGAATCGCGGCCTTCGCCGCAGCATGCCGGGCAGTGGATCCACCTCGACATCGCGCGCTTCCGCTACAACCTGGGTTCCGGCACCTGGCTGCTCGATGCGCCGAGCTTCGGCGGCCATTCGGCGTGGCGGCAGTATTCGCACCGCCCGGAGCGCGAGCTGCGCCGCCTGCTGGCGCTGCTCGACGAAGACGCCGAGGGCGTCTTCTGGTCCTGATCAGGCAGGCTGGGCGTAGAGGTCGTGGTGGTCGGCGTCGATGACGCGGACCTTGAGGAAATCGCCGGGCTGGGCGTCGAAGAAACCGTCGAGGTAAACCACGCCGTCGATTTCCGGCGCGTCGGCCTTGGAGCGGGCGATCGTCCCTTCGTCATCGACTTCGTCGACCAGCACTTCGATCACCGTGTCGATCTTCGCCGCCAGCTTGTCGGCGGAAATGTCTTCCTGCACCTGCATCAGCCAGCGCCGGCGGTCCTCGCGCACGTCTTCCGGCGGCAGGCCGGGCAGTTCGTTGGCGGTGGCACCCTCAACCGGCGAGTAGGCGAAGCAGCCGACGCGGTCGAGCTTGGCGTCTTCGAGGAACTGGATCAGTTGGTCGAAATCCTCGTCGGTCTCGCCGGGGAAGCCGGTGATGAAAGTCGAACGGATGACGATTTCCGGGCAGATTTCGCGCCACTTGGCGATGCGTTCCAGCGTGTTCTCGCTCGAACCGGGGCGCTTCATCGCCTTCAGGATCTTCGGGCTGGCGTGCTGGAAGGGGACGTCGAGGTAAGGCAGGATCTTGCCTTCGGCCATCAGCGGGATGACGTCGTCGACCGAGGGATAGGGATAAACGTAGTGCAGGCGGACCCAGATGCCGAAGGAGGCAAGCGCGTCGCACAACTCCTTCAGGCGCGTCTTCACCGGCCGGCCGCCCCAGAAGCTGGTGCGGTACTTGAGGTCGACGCCGTAGGCGCTGGTGTCCTGCGAGATGACGAGGATTTCCTTGACCCCGGCGCGGGCCAGGTTCTCGGCCTCGGCCAGCACGTCGCCGACCGGGCGCGAGACGAGCGGGCCGCGCAGCGACGGAATGATGCAGAAGGTGCAACTGTGGTTGCAGCCTTCGGAAATCTTCAGGTAAGCGAAGTGCGCCGGCGTCAGGCGGATGCCCTGCGGCGGCACGAGGTCGGAATACGGGTCGTGCGGCTTCGGCAGGTGCTGGTGCACGTGGCCCATCACCTCTTCCATCGCGTGCGGGCCGGTGACGGCGAGCACCGACGGGTGCGTCGTCTGGACGATGTCGCCCTTGGCGCCGAGGCAGCCGGTGACGATCACCTTGCCGTTCTCGTTCAGCGCCTCGCCGATGGCGTCGAGCGATTCCTCGACGGCGGCGTCGATGAAGCCGCAGGTATTGACGATGACCAGGTCGGAATCGTCGTAGCTGGGGGAGATTTCGTAACCCTCGGCGCGCAGGCGGGTGAGGATCAGTTCGGCATCGGAGCCGGCCTTCGGGCAGCCGAGGGAAACGAAGCCGACGGTCGGCACTTTCTGAATTTGTGTCATGCGGGATTCCAGACTTGACCGGCGGGGCCGGCGGAGAAAACGCGTATTTTATGGGGAAACGCCGGGTAAAATCGCGCCATGATGCCAAGCGCCGACCCCGAACTGCCACCGATCGCCACCATCGTCGTCGCCACCGGCAGCGCCGATGCCCTTCTGCGCGACTTCGTCGCCGACCTGCGCCGGCGCGGCGTGCGGGTGCGCGGGCTGCTGCAGGAAAGCCATGCCGACGACAGTTGCTGCCAGCACAGCCTGATCGACATCGAAGACGGCCGTCGCTACCCGATTTCGCAGCAACTCGGCAGCCAGTCGAACGCCTGTTCCCTGGACACCGCGGCACTCGCCGAGGCGACCGCGGTGATGCGACGGATCGCCGACGAAGGCGCCGACCTGGCGATCTTCAACCGTTTTTCCAAGCTGGAAAGCCACGGGGAAGGCTTCGCCGCCGAGATGCTGCAGGTGATGAGCAGCGGCATTCCGGTGCTTACTGTCACTTCCCCCTCCCACCTTGAAAGCTGGCGCCACTTCACCGGCGGCATCGCCCGCGAACTGCCGCCGGATGCTGCCGCGCTGAACGACTGGTTCGCCGCCTGAGCTTTTATTGACCGCCATTGGCGGTTACCCGACAATCGTTATATACACTACAACATATCGTAGCGAAGCCAACACGCTTCAGCAGCGAAACACCCCATAAAACCCTGGCACCACTTTTGCTGTACAGCCGTCAATCGCTATATATGTTGCTATATTTCCAAACGAGGCACCAACGATGTATCTGTCGCAACCGGACCCGCAACGCCGTCTCGCCACCGACCCGGAAGCCGCGGTCGACTGGCTGCGACTGCTGCCCACCGAATGGCGCGAAGCCGTCGACCGGCCGCTGTATTTCCGGCGTTATCGCGAATACGAAATGCTCGCCGAGCGAACCATCGGCTACGACGAGGACGCGCGCCCCTGCTTCATCACCCACCAGTTCACATTGACCCGCCTGACGAGCGACGACGATGAAGAGTTTTACGAAACCGTCGCTCTGGCCGAGGAAATGACCGCCTGGCGCCTGCACGACGGACGCTGGCTGGTGCTGCGCAATACCCAGCCCGACCCCGGCAGCAAGAACGGAGATTTCTATGCCATTCACCCCGACGCCCCCCGCTGACGCCCCGGGCATCGGCGAACTACGCCGCTGGCTGGGCGTTTCGCAGGTGGAAATCGCCGGCCTGCTCGGCGTCAGCCAACCCTGCGTCGCCAAGATCGAACACCAGGAAGACATGCGCCTGTCGACGCTGCGCCGCTACGTCGCCGGCCTCGGCGGCACCCTGCGCCTGATCGCCGAGATCGACGGCGTGGCGCACGAACTGTACATCGGCGCCGCGCCGTCGGCCGCTGACGAAAAAACATCCATTCACAAAAACGGGGGTCTTCAATGCAATTCGTCAAACACGCTATCCAGCCACGCCTGATCGCCGCCGCCGTCGCCGCGGCTTGCGCGCTACCGGCGCACGCCGATTCTTCGCTGTTCGAACTGGGCACCGTCCAGGTCACCGGCGAGCGCTCGCCGAGCGGAGAAATCGAAGCCGAACAGGTGTCCTCGGTGATCAGCGCCGAAGAGATCGAACGCTTCAGCCGGACCAATGTCGGCGACGCGGTCAACCTGCTCTCCGGCGTCAGCATCAGCACCAACTCGCGTAACGAGAAGATGGTGTATCTGCGCGGCTACGACGCCCGCCAGGCGCCGCTGTTCATCGACGGCATCCCGGTTTACGTTCCCTACGACGGCTACGTCGACATGAACCGCTTCACCACCGCCGACCTGTCAGCGATCCAGGTGGTCAAAGGCTTCAGCTCGGTCGCCTTCGGCCCGAACACGCTGGGTGGCGCGATCAACCTGATCTCGCGCAAGCCGACGCGCAAATTCGAGGGCGATGTCAGCCTCGGTATCGGTTCCGGCCACGAACGGCGAGCCGCCGCCAACGTCGGCACCAACCAGGGCCTGTGGTACGCCCAGGCCGGGCTGTCCTACGACGCGGCGGACTATTTCCCGATGTCCTCGGGCTTTTCGGCGACGACGACGGAAAACGGCGGCCACCGCGAGAACTCGGCGCACCGCGACAGCAAGGTATCGCTCAAGCTCGGCCTGACGCCGAACGCCACCGACGAATACGCGCTCAGCTACTACCGCCAGGATGGCGAAAAAGGCCAGCCGCCATCGACCGACCCGGCCGCCGCCCGCTACTGGCAGTGGCCGTACTGGGACAAGGAAAGCCTCTACTTCGTCTCGCGCACCGCGCTGGGCGACAAGGAAATGCTCAAGGTCCGCCTGTTCCGCGACACTTTCGACAACGACCTGCGCATCTACAGCGACGCCAGCTACACCACCTACAACCCGGTCAGCGGCGTCAGCGTCTATCACGACAAGAGTAACGGCGCTTCCGTCGAACTGTCGTCGATCCGCCTGCCGGCGCAGGAAATCAAGCTCATCGCCAGCCGCAAGAGCGACGAGCACAAGAGCGTCGACGGCGCCGGCGTCACCGGTGAGGCGTTCAAGGATGTCCTGACGTCGTATGCGATCGAGGACAACATCCGCCTCGGCCAGCGCTGGCTGCTCTCGCTCGGCCTCTCCCGGCACAGCCTGGAGGCTGAACACGTTTTCAAGAGCGGCTGGCCGGCTTTCGACATCAGCGACGAGAAGCGCGCCACCGACGGCCAGGCCGCGCTCTTCTTCGACCTCGACACGAAAAACCGCTTCTACGCCAGCATCGCCGAGAAGACCCGGCTGCCGACGCTGAAGGACCGCTTCTCGCTGCGTTTCGGCCGCTACGTCGAAAACCCCGACCTCAAGCCGGAATCGTCGATCAATTACGAGATCGGCTACCAGGGCACGCCATGGCGCGCCCTGCGCGTCGAGGCGGCGCTCTTCCACAGCCGGATCGACGACAAGATCCAGTCGGTCTTCCTGGTCCCGGGCAGCACCGCCTGCAGCAACGTCAATCGCTGCCAGATGCAGAACGTCGGCGAAGTGAAAAGCAGCGGCGTCGAACTCGGCCTGCGCACGCCACTCGCCAACTGGCTCGATGTCGGCGCCAACTACACCTACCTGCGCCTGAAGAACGTCAGCGACTCGAGCATCAAGATCACCGACGTGCCGCGCCAGAAGCTCAGCGCCTTCGCCATCGCCCGCTTCGGCGACCAGTTCGAAGCCGTGCCCTACATCGAGAGCGAGACCGGTCGCTGGGCGTCGAACAGCAAACAGCTCGGCGGCTTCACCACCGTCAACCTGAAGCTCACCTACCGTCCGCAACCGGCACTCGCCCTCGAAGCCGGCGTCAGCAACGCCGGCGACAAGCAGTACGAAACCTCGGACGGTTTCCCCAGCCCGGGCCGCATCTACTACGCCAACCTGCGCTACAGCTTCTGAGATGAATACACTCCCCCCTCCCTCCCGGCAGCGCCGCCGCCTGCTCCACCTGGCCGCCCTCGGGCCGCTGCTCGGCGGCGCTCTGCCGCGCGCGCTGGCGGCGCCGCAGGTGGTCACCGTCGTCACCAGCTACCCGGACGAATTCGTATCGCGCGTCGAGGCCGCTTTCGAGGCGGCCAACCCCGGCTACCGGCTGAACGTCATCTGGCGCAACGCCGCCGACGCGGCCGACTTCCTGCGTCAGCCGGATCATGGCGGCGCCGATGTGTATTGGTCGCCGTCGCCGCGCAACTTCGCGCAACTGGCGCAGGCCGGCGTCTGGCGCCGACTGCCGATTGACCGGGCGAGCCTGCCGGCGCGCATCGGCAACACGCCGCTTGGCGATCACGCCGACTTCTATACCGCCAGCGAAGTCGCCGGCTTCGGCTTCGCCATCGTCCCCGACTGGTTCGCCAGGAATGACGTGGCGCCGCCGGCCGACTGGCCCGACCTCACCGACCCGCGGCTGGCCGGGCGGATCGCCCTGCCCATTCCGTCGCAGGTCGGCTACGCGCCGCCGATGGTCGAAATCGTCCTGCAGGCCTGGGGCTGGGACCAGGGCTGGGCCTTGTGGAGCGAGATCGCCGGCAACGCGGCGCCGATCGCCCGCGCCTCGACCTTCGTCAGCGACCTGGTCGCCGATGGGCGCTACGCCGTCGGCCTGTCGATCGACTTCTTCGTCAATTCGGCGATCGCCAACGGCCATCCGATCCGCTTCGTCTATCCCGCGCATACCGGGCTCAACCCGGCGCACATCGCGCTCACCCGCGCCGCCCCCAACCCGGAAGGCGCCAGCCGCTTCGTCGACTTCATCCTCTCCCCCGCTGGCCAGCAACTGCTGCGCCACGCCGACATCCGGCGCCTGCCGGTGCGCCCCGACGCCTACGCCGGCAGCGGCTTCAACCCGTTTGCCGCGGCCGCCAGCGGCGGCATGGACTTCGACGCCGAACGCGCGCGGCCGCGCCTGGCACTGAGCAGCGCCGTCTTCGACGCCATGCTGGTGACGCCGCACGCTGAACTGGCGGCGCTCTGGCGCGACCTGCATCGCGCCGAGACAAGCGGCCGCGACGCTGCCGCCGCCCGCCGGCTGCTCGGCACGCCGCCGCTTGCCGTGGCAGCCGCCGACGATCCGGCGTTGCAGCAACGCTTTGCCGAGCGCGACCCGGCAACGTCGCAACTGCTCGCCGCCTGGCAGCGCGACTGCGCCACCCGCCGGGACGAAGCCCGGCGCCTGTTGCAAGGCCTCAATTCATGATCCGCCCTTGCTCACTGCATCGCCTCGCCGCCGGCCTCTGTCTGGCTGCCGTGGCACTCGCCGCCGCCGCGACCCCGCCGCGCGACCTGCTGACCGCCCCCATTCCCGGCATGAACGGTGACGAGACCGAAAGCTTCCTGCGCGGTCGCAGCCTGTTCCGCCAGAGCTGGGTGATCGCGCCGGCCCGCGACCAGGCGGTGGACGGACTGGGGCCGCTCTACAACCGCCTCGCCTGCATTTCCTGCCACCCGCGCAACGGGCGCGGCGGCGCGCCGGAAAACCCGGCGCAACGGATGCAGACGATGCTGGTCCGCCTCTCGGTTCCCGGCAACCCGCCGCGCCCGCATCCGGTGTACGGCGAGCAGTTGAACGAGGAAGGCATCCCCGGCGTGCCCGGCGAGGGACGCGCCGAAGTCCATTGGCAATACGAAACACTGAGCCTCGACGACGGCAGCCGCGTCGAGTTGCGCCGCCCGCTGCTGAAATTCGTCGACCTCGCCTACGGCGAGCTGGGGCCGGTCCTCACCTCGCCGCGCGTTGGCCCGCCGGTCGCCGGCCTCGGCCTGCTCGACGCGGTGCCGGCGGCGACGCTGGCGGCGATGGCGCGCGAAACCAAGGCGGACGGCGTGCGCGGCAGCGTCAACCGCCTCGGCCCGCGCCGCCAGGCCGGCCGCTTCGGCCTCAAGGCCAACAGCAGCGACCTGCGCAGCCAGATCGCCGGCGCTTTCCACGGCGACATGAGCATCACCTCGCCGCTCTTCCCGGACGAGAACTGCAGCCCGGCGCAGACCGCCTGCCGCCGCGCACCGGACGGCGGCAAGCCGGAACTGAGCGCCGCCCAGCTCGCCGACATCACCTTCTACATCGCCCACCTGGCGCCACCGGCGCGCCGCGACACCGAACAGCCGGCGGTCGTGCGCGGCAACGCGCGCTTCGCCGAATTCGGCTGCGCCGTCTGCCATCGCCCGACGCTGCGCAGCGGCGCCAGCCGTTTCCGTCTGCTCGCCGGGCGCAGTTTCGCGCCCTACACCGACCTGCTGCTCCACGACATGGGCCCCGGCCTCGCCGACGGCCGCCCCGACCACGCCGCTACCGGCAGCCAATGGCGGACCGCGCCGCTGTGGGGAATCGGCGTCCTGGCGGCGATCAACGAACAGGTCGGCTACCTGCACGATGGCCGCGCCCGCAATTTCGAGGAAGCCATCCTCTGGCACGGCGGCGAAGCGGCGGTGGCGCAACGGCGTTACCGCGCCGCCAGCGCCGATGCTCGCGCCGAGCTGCTCGCCTTCCTGCAATCCCTCTGACCGCACGGAGCAAATCATGGCTGACAAACCCGAGCCCGCCGCCGACGAAGCCTTCGACATCTCGCTCGCCGCCGCCCGCGCCCACGGCTGCTGTTGCGGCTGGCGGCCGGCTGGCCGGCAGCCGACGGCCGAGATCATCGACCTGGCGAAGGCGCGAACGCCTATCGAAGCCACCGAGGAAGAGGCGCATGACCGTTCTACCGACTGAGCCCGCCCCCGGCGAGCTTTTCTTCGCCCTGCGCAAGCCGCTCAATTTCGCCAGCGGCGAGGCGCTGCTCGACGTCAGCCTGCGCCTGCCACCCGGCCAATGGCTGGCCCTGCAGGGGCCGTCCGGAGCGGGCAAGACGACGCTGCTGCGCCTGCTCGCCGGACTGGAAACGGCCGCCGAGGGAGTGATCCGCGCTGGCGACGAGATCTGGCTCGACAGCCGCCGGGGCAGCTGCCTGCCCACCCGGCTGCGCCGCGCCGGCATGGTCTTCCAGGAACTCGGCCTGTTCCCGCACATGAGCGCCCGCCGCCAGGTCGATTTCGCCCGCCGCCCGGAGAGCAAGGCGCTGCCGACCGGGCAACTGCTCGAACTGGTCGGCCTCGACAAGCTCGCCGAGCGCTACCCGGCCGAACTTTCGGGCGGCCAGAAACAGCGCCTGGCGCTGGCTCGCACGCTGGCTTCGGCACCGCGCCTGCTGCTGCTCGACGAACCGCTGTCGGCGCTCGATCCGCAACTCCGCCGCTCGATGCAGACGCTGCTGCAGGAAGTCCGCGCCAGCGCCCTGGTCGACTACGCGATCCTGGTCAGCCACGACCTCGACGAAGCCTGCCAGCTCGCCGCCCGCATCGTCCGCCTGCAACGCGGCCAGGTTTGCGGCGACGCGCCCTCTTCCCTTCCGTCTTATCCACTCTCACCCGCCAAGGAACCGTCATGCGCCTCTTTCGCCGCCTGCTGCTGATCGCCGGCCTCGCCGCCGCCCTCCCCGCCTTTGCCCAGGACCTGCTGATCGCCGCCGGCGCCGGCTACAAACGCCCGGTCGGCGAACTCTGCGCCGCCTTCCAGAAACAGAGCGGCATCAAGGTCGAGCAGATCTACGGCAACATGGGCAACATCGTCGCGCAGACCAAGCAAGGCGGCGAAATCGCCGTCATCTTCGGCGACCACGCTTTCCTGGCCGGTGTCGACGGGCTCGACTTCGCCAGCTTCCTGCCGCTCGGCAACGGCCGCCTGGTCGTCGCCTGGCCGACCGGCGGCAAACTGGGCACCCCGGCCGAGCTGGCCGACGCCCGCTTCGCCCGCATCGCCATGCCCAACCCGAAGGCGGCGATCTACGGCATCGCCGCCAGCGAGTTCATGGAGCGCAGCAAGTTGAAGGCGGCACTGCAGGATCGCCTGCAGGTCGTCGCCACCGTGCCGCAGGTTTCCGCCTACCTGATCTCCGGCGACATCGACGCCGGCTTCATCAACCTGACCGAGGCCCTCGCCATCGCGCCAAAGATCGGCGGCTACCAGGAAATCGACGGCGCGCTCTATACGCCGATCCGCATCGTCGGCGGCGTCCTCAGGACGCAGGCGCAGCGGGCCGAGGTCCTGGCGCTCGGCCGCTTTCTGGAAAGCGACGAAGCCCGCGCCATCCTCAAGCGCAACGGGCTTTGAGTGGATTCGCCGCTCGCCTCGCTGCTCGACCTGTTCGCGACGCCGGGCAACCGGCAGATGCTGTGGCTGACCGCCCGCGTCGCCCTCGCCGGCACGCTGCTCCACGCGCTCAGCGGCCTCGCCCTCGGCTACGCGCTGGCACGGCCGGGCTGGCGCGGCCGCAACCTGCTCGACATCGCGGTGACGCTACCCCTGGTCTTCCCGCCGATGGCGACCGGCTTCCTGCTGCTCCTCCTGCTCGGCCGCCGCGGCCCGCTCGGCGAAGTGCTCCAGCAATGGTTCGGGATCGCCCCGGTATTCGCCTTTTCCGGCCTGCTGATCGCCGCTTTCGTCGCCGGCCTGCCGCTGGTCGTCAAGCCGGTGCAGGCGGCTTTCGAAAGCCTGCCGAAGATCCTGCCGGAAGCGGCGCGCACGCTGGGCAAGAACGAGTGGCAGATTTTCTGCTACGTGCTGCTGCCCAATATCCGCAACGCACTGGCCGGCGGCCTGATCCTCGCCCTCGGCCGCTCGCTGGGCGAAGTCGGCATGACCATGATGCTCGGCGGCAACATCGAGGGGCGCACGGTGACCGCCTCGCTCGACATCTACAACGCGGTGACCAGCGGCGACTTCGAGCGCGCCGCCGCCGTCTCGCTGCTGCTCGGGCTGATCAGCAGCGGCCTCTTCTTCCTGCTGCGGCGCAATGCCCGCGCGCCGCTCGGCTGGTGAATCGGGATAGGGGCGGCCAGATTACCTGACCGGCCCCTCCCACACCACCCGGCATGCGGGTCCGCACCGGGCGGTTCGAGAAGTTGAGGTTATGAGAGTCGTGGAACCCTGAGTCCATCAAAGTAGG
>NZ_JBKJAD010000035.1:0-28571 GCF_048146105.1 Azonexus caeni | reverse complement strand
GGCGCCGAAGTGAGCGGCAAGGACAAGGGTGCGGTGACGGAAGATGCGTCGAACCCGAACCTGACCGACACCGGCACGCTGCTGGTGACGGACGTCGATGGCCTGGACGAAGCACAGTTCCAGACCACGGGCATCGTCGCCAGCGCCGGTGCGCTGGGCGGCCTGACGATCACGGCGACCGGCGACTGGACCTACACGGTGGCGAACGCCGACGTGCAGTACCTGGGCGAAGGTGAGACGAAGGTCGAGACCTTCACCGTGAAGACGGTGGACGGGACGACGCACGACATCGTGGTGACGATCACCGGCACCAATGACATCCCCGAGGTCCATGGTGACGATCCGTCCATCCTCGGCGACCAGTTGCGCACGCCGGAAGACACGCCGCTGACCATCCTGCCGTCGGCCCTGCTCGCCAACGACAGCGATGTCGATGGCGATGCGCTGACCGTGGTCGGCGTCGATAGCGTGGCTCGCGATGCCGGCGGTAATCCGGTCGGTAGCGTGACGGCGACCTTCGACGGCAACGGTAACGTGGTCAGTATCGAATTCACGCCGAACAAGGATTACAGCGGCGAGGCGAAGTTCGATTACACCGTTTCCGATGGCCACGACACGGCGAGTGCGACGGTGACGGTCGAAGTGACGCCGGTTGCCGACACGCCGCTGGTGACGATCCAGGTTGGCGACGCGGTGACCAACAACATCACCATCGACAATACCAGCGTCCTGGCCGGCGCCGGCTTCACCGTCACCGCCTACAACCTGGACGGCAGCACCGGTACGATCAGCGTCGTCGATAACGGCGGTTCCACCGGCAACGTGACCGGCTTCGGTGTCGACCAGGTGTCGTCTGGTGACGATAGCGAAATCGGCCACGCCGCAGGCGCTTCCGAGAAGATTCGGGTGAGCTTCGACGACCCGGTGTCGAGTGCGACGATTCAGCTCGCCTGGTTGCATTCCAGCGAGCGTGCCAGCTACACGCTGTATGACAGTGCCGGCAACGTGATCGGCCAGGGTTCGATGAACGGGGTAACCGACGTGCTCGACTCGCCCTTCACGGTGGTCAGCGACAACGGTCAGCAGATCAGCTACATCGAATTCAGCGCCCCGCGCGCCGGCGACGATTACCTGATCCACTCGATCACCTTCGCCCAGACCAAGACTCAGGATCTGACGATCACGGTGACGCCGCAGGATATCGACTACTCGGAAGATGTCGCGACGGTCACGGTGTCGGTACCGGCCGGCGTCACGCTGTCGCATGGAACGCTGAATCCGGACGGGACCTGGACCTTGCCGCTGGTCAGCGACGGCGCCTACACCGTCACCATCGACCCGCTCACCAAGGCGGTGCAGATCACCGGCCTGACCATGACGACGCCGGTCGAGATGACGCAGTCGATGACCGTGACGGTCACCGCGACGGCGCGCGACGGTTCGGATCTCGCCGACGGCTCGGCCTCGATCTCGACGGTCGGGCTGGTCACCAGCATCGCCACGGTGTCCGAGGAAGGACTGGCGGGCGGTACCGCCGACAGCAGCGGTAGCCCGGATACCACCGATGCCGTCGTTGCCAGCGGCACGCTGGCGATCTCCGGCGATGGCGATCTCAGCATCACCTTCACGCCGCCGACCGACGTGACGTCGAATGGTACGGCGCTGAGCTGGGTCACCTCGACTGTCGGCGATGCCACCATCCTGACCGGTTCGGCCAATGGCCAGGACATCCTGACCGTGACGGTGCAGCCGGATGGTGCTTATCAGGTTGAACTGAAGGGGCCGCTCGATCATCCGGTGACGGACCTCGAGGACATGCTGCGCCTGGATATCGGGGTGACGGTGAGCAATGGCACCAACAGCACGACGACGCCTCTGACCGTGCTGGTTGAGGACGATTCGCCGATTGCCGGGACGCTGACCCAGGATGTCGTGGTGACGCAGAACACCAACGTCATGATCATCCTCGACAACTCGGGCAGCATGAACGACACGGTCGGCTCGACAACGCGTCTGGCGTTGGCCAAGGCGGCGCTGGTCAACCTCATCAACACCTACGACGGTTACGGTGAAGTGGCGGTCCAGCTGGTCACCTTCAGCACCGTTGCCAACATGTCGAGCGGTGTCTGGGTCAGTGCCAAGGACGCCATCGACCTGATCAACTCGGTTACCTCGACCAACAGCACCAACTACGACGCGGCGCTGGCGCAGGCGATCGAAGCGTGGGACAACGCCGGCAAGCTGACGACGGTGCCGCCGGGCGGTACGCTGCAGAACGTGGCTTACTTCCTGACCGACGGCGCGCCGAATGCCAACGACGGCGACGTCACGGCGCTGATCAACCGGGGAACTTCCAACGGTGGTGCCGACCAGGGTATCCAGTCGGGCGAAGAGTCGATCTGGACGCAGTTCCTGACTGCCAACAACATCAACTCGATCGCTCTCGGCGTCGGTTCCGGCTTGAGCACCACGCAGATGGCGCAGATCGATCCGGTGGCCTACAACGGAACGACGGGCTCCAACACCAACGCCATCCAGGTGCTCAACGAGAACGCCCTGTCGGCAGTGCTGCAGGCAACGGCGATCCCGAGCAGTTCCGGCAACCTGCTCACCGGCGCCACGCCGGGTGCGGTGGGGGCCGACGGTGGCCACCTGGTCAGCGTTGCGATCGGCGCGGTCGGCGACCGCAGCACCTACACCTGGGACACGGCGAACAACACCATCTCCGTGGTCCGGGATGCCGGGGCAACGGGCAGCTACACCTGGGATGCGGCGACGCATGTGCTGACGATCACCACCGAACTGCAGGGCACCTTCACCGTCGATATGGACTCCGGCGACTACACCTACCGGCCGTCGGCAACGCTGACCGGTACGGTCCAGGAAGTCGTCGGGTTCACGCTGGTCGATAACGATGGCGACCGTGCCAACGGCGAATTGACGATGAACATCTCCCGTAACGCGGGCGGTGAAATCGACGGCAGCAGTGGCAACGACACCCTTGACGGCACTGCCGGCAACGATGTCATCAACGGGCTGGCCGGCAACGATGTCATCAACGGTGGCGACGGCGACGACAAGTTGTCGGGTGGCGCGGGCACCGACCAGCTCACGGGCGGTAGCGGCAACGACATCCTGTCCGGCGGTGCCGGTGCCGACACCTTGAACGGTGGTGAAGGCAACGACATCATCTGGGGCGGCGCCGGTGGCGATACGCTGACCGGTGGCCTGGGTGCCGATACCTTCCAGTGGGTGCTGGGCGACCGTGGCAGCATCCAGTCGCCGGCGATCGACCGGGTGACCGATTTCAGCACCGCTCAAGGCGACGTGCTCGACCTGCGCGATCTGTTGCAGGCGCCGGTCAACGCGTCGGCGGCCGATCTCGACAACTTCCTGCACTTCCAGTACTCGGGTGGCAACACGACGATCTACGTCAGCACCAGCGGGGCGTTCTCCAACGGCAACACAGCCGGTGGCCTGCCGAGCAACGTCTCCAGCAACGATGTCATGCAGATCGTGCTGGAAGGGGTCGATCTGGTCGGTGGCGGCAGCCCGTCGGATCAGCAGGTGATCCAGAACCTGTTGAACCAGGGGCGTCTGCTGACCGATTGATTTCCCGGGACGGCAATAGCGAAAGGGGCTGGTTGATCCAGCCCCTTTTTTTGTCTGCCGGTTTCAGTCCAGGCTGGCGCGCAATCTTGCCAGGTCGGGAATTTCGATCTCCCGGCCGTGTACGACGATCAGTCCTTCGTCGCTCAGTTCGTGCAGGATGCGCGAGAAATGTTCCTGGGTCAGGTTGAGGCGCGAGGCGACGATGCCCTTGGTGGTCGGCAGGGCGAGCCGGGCTGCATTGCCGGGCGCGGCGCATGGCGCCAGTTCGCGCAGCAGGTAGGCGACGATGCGTTCCTTGCCGGAATGCAGCGAGTAGCCCTCCAGGTCGTTGACCATCTGGTGCAGGCGGATCGCCATGCTGGCGAGCATCTTGCGCGCCAGTTTCGGGTCCTTGGCCAGCTCCTCGTCGACCGTGGTCTTGGCGACGTGCAGCAGGTGGGAGTCGGCGAGCGCCTGGGCGTCGACGATGTAGGGCGATTCCATGAACATCAGCGCTTCGCCGAAGCTCTGTCCGGGGCGGATCACCTCGACCACCTTCTCGTTGCCCTGGGCCGAGGTGAAGGCCAGCTTGATCTGGCCGGAGAGCAGCAGATGGAAACCGAGACAGGGGTCACCGCGGTGGAACAGCAGGCTGCCCTTGGTGGCGCGGATTTCCCGGCTGCCGCGGGCGATGCGGTCGATTTCGTCGGGCGACATGTTGGTGAACAGCGGCAGGTCGGCGAGCAGGGCGTGGATTTCTGGGCTGGGCAGCTTGGTCATCGTTGTTTCCGGGTTGGGGCGGCAGATCAGGCGCGTTCGCCCTTCAGCTTGCGGTACAGGGTCTGTCGGCTGATGCCGAGCTGGCGGGCAGCGGCGCTCAGGTTGCCGGCATGGTCGGCGACTGCCTGGTGGATGGCGGCGAGCGACAGCGCGGCGAGATTGCGCTGGGCGGGCTCGGCGTTGGCGCGGCAAGGCTGCGCGGGTGCGCGGTGCAGGGCGTCGACCAGATCGTCCGGCAGGTGCGGCCAGTCGATCAGCGATTCGCCAGGGTCGAGCATGGCGCAGGCAGTGCGCAGCACGCTGGCCAGTTGCCGCAGGTTGCCCGGCCAGGCATAGCCGGCGAGACGGTGCTGCAATGCCGGTTCGATGGCCAGCGGGGCGTCCGGGAAGAACTCGGCGAGCAGCTTGTCGCACAGCGCGGCGAAGTCGTTGCGTTCGCGCAGCGCCGGCAGGTTCAGCGTCAGGCCGTTGATCCGGTAATAGAGGTCGCTGCGGAACTGGCCGGCGGCGCTGGCTGCCGGCAGGTCGCGGTGGGTGGCGCAGATCAGCGAGAAGCGGACGTCGACCGCGACGCCACCACCGAGCGGCAGCACCTTGCGTTCCTGGAGGACGCGCAGCAGCCGGGTCTGCAGCGCCAGCGGCATGTCGCCGATCTCGTCGAGGAACAGGGTGCCGCCCTCGGCTTCGCGCAGGCGGCCGATGTAGCCCTCCTTGCGGGCGCCGGTGAAGGCGCCGGGCTGGTAGCCGAAGAGTTCGGCTTCGATCAGGTTTTCCGGCAGCGCGGCACAGTTGATGGCGACGAAGGGGCCGTTGCGTTGCGGCGAGGATTCATGCACGGCGCGGGCGAACAACTCCTTGCCGACGCCGGATTCGCCGCTGAGCAGCAGCGGGATGTCCTTGCCGAGGATGCGCCGCGCCTTGTCGGCCGCCGCCCGCCAGCGCAGGTCGCCGGTGTCGAGCGCGGTCAGCGCGTCGTTATGTTGCGGGCTGCTGGTTTTCGGCACCGACAGCACGCGTGGCTCGTGACCGTCGATCCGCGCATAGAAGGTCCTGCCGTCGTGGCCGTGCAGGGCGAGCACTTGCCCGGGGCGGCGCCGGCCCTGGGCAATGAGGTCGCCAATCCGGGTATCGATGGCGCGAAACAGCGGGGTGCCGCCGATATCGGCGGCAGACAGACCAAGCAGGCGCAGCGCGTTGCGGTTGGCGCCGATGATCCAGCCGTCCTCGGAAAGGGCGACGATGCCTTCGGCGACGGTGCCGATGCCGGCCGGGTCCGGATGCAGGTAGAGGCGCAGGTGGCGGCGGCAGGCGTCGGCGACCAGCCGGTTCTCGATCATCCGGGCGGCAGTGTTGACCAGGCCCAGGGTGTGCGGATGGCGGCTGCGGCGGTCGCCGGAAATGTCGAGGATGCCGAGCAGTTCGCCGGTGGCGGAGACGATCGGCGCGGCGGCGCAAGTGAGGAAGGTGTTGCGTTCGAGGAAATGTTCGTCGCCGTGGATCTCGATGCCGGCCGCCTCGGCCAGCGCGGTGCCGATGGCGTTGGTGCCGCGCTGCCGCTCGTCCCAGCAGGCGCCGGACATCAGCGCGACGCGCTCGGCCTTGCCGAGGAAATCGGTGTCGCCCAGCGTGTGCATGAGGACGCCGTGATTGTCGGCAAGGACGACCAGACTGTGACTGTGGCGCACCTGCTCGAACAGGTATTCCATGATCGGCCGCGAGTGGTTGAGCAGTTCCCGGTTGCGCCCCAGGGCACGGCCCAGTTCGCCGGCCGTCAGATTATCGGGGACGGCCAGGCGGCCGGTTGGCGTCAGGCCGGCGGCGAGACTGCGCCGCCAGGAGCGGGCCAGGCGTTCGTCGATTTCGCTGTCGGAAAAGTTGCCGCCGTCGAGCAGCTTGAGCCTGGCCTGGCGCAAGAGCGGGCCGGCAAGCGGGGGATTTGCGTGCATCGGGATTGTCTCCTTGTCGGGTCGCGGCCCGTTTTTTGCCGAGTATAGGCCGCATGCCGGGCGATGCAAGCCTTGCGCGAGTAAAAGTGTCCGTCTGTTCCAAATTGTTACACCTGTTCCCGTCTGCAACGTTCCGGCAACGATTTTCCTGTCATGCCGCGGCCCGATAAATCAATGAAATCAAACGGCTGTAATGCTGGCACGGGCCTTGATATGGAAACGCGGCCGACAGGCAAGCCATTTACCGATCCGTAAAAGACGAGGAGACAAAATGATCTACGCAGCCCCCGGCGCCGCTGGCGCAAAAATCGCCTACAAGGCCAAGTACGACAACTTCATCAACGGCCAGTGGACCGCTCCGGTCAAGGGCCAGTACTTCGACGTCGTGACCCCGGTCAGCGGCAAGGTCTACACGCAAGCCGCCCGCTCCACCGCCGAAGACATCGAACTGGCGCTCGACGCCGCCCACGCCGCCTTTCCGAAATGGGGCAAGACCGATGCCGCGACCCGCTCGAACATCCTGCTGAAGATCGCCGACCGCCTCGAAGCCAACCTCGAACTGCTCGCCTACGCCGAGACCGTCGACAACGGCAAGCCGATCCGCGAAACCCTGGCTGCCGACATCCCGCTCGCCGTCGACCATTTCCGTTACTTCGCCGGCTGCCTGCGCTCGCAGGAAGGCGGCATCTCGGAAATCGACGAGAACACCATGGCTTATCACATCCATGAGCCGCTCGGCGTCGTTGGCCAGATCATTCCGTGGAACTTCCCCATCCTGATGGCCGCCTGGAAGCTCGCCCCGGCGCTCGGCGCCGGCAACTGCGTGGTGCTCAAGCCGGCCGAATCGACGCCGATCTCGATCCTGATCCTGGTCGACCTGATCGCCGACCTGCTGCCGCCGGGCGTCTTGAACATCGTCAATGGTCTGGGTCGCGAAGCCGGCATGCCGCTCGCCACCAGCAAGCGCATCGCCAAGATCGCCTTCACCGGCTCCACCGCCACCGGCCGCGTCATCGCTCAGGCCGCCGCCAACAACCTGATCCCGGCGACGCTGGAACTGGGCGGCAAGTCGCCCAACATCTTCTTCGCCGACGTGATGGACAAGGATGACGGCTTCCTCGACAAGGCGATCGAAGGCCTGGTGCTGTTCGCCTTCAACCAGGGCGAAGTCTGTACCTGCCCGAGCCGTGCGCTGATCCAGGAATCGATCTACGAGAAGTTCATGGAGCGCTGCCTGGCCCGCGTCGCCGCGATCAAGCTGGGGTCGCCGCTCGACACCGAGACGATGATGGGTGCGCAGGCCTCGCAGATCCAGATGGACAAGATCGAGTCCTACCTCAAGCTGGGCAAGGAAGAAGGCGCCGAAGTGCTGATCGGCGGCGAACGCGCCCACCTCGGCGGCGACATCGAAGGCGGCTATTACATCCAGCCGACGCTGTTCAAGGGCCACAACAAGATGCGCATCTTCCAGGAAGAAATCTTCGGGCCGGTGCTCGCGGTGACCACCTTCAAGGACGAAGCGGAAGCGCTGGCCATCGCCAACGACACGCTCTACGGTCTCGGCGCCGGCGTCTGGAGCCGTAACGGCAACGTCGCCTACCGCATGGGTCGCGCCATCCAGGCCGGCCGCGTATGGACCAACTGCTACCACGCCTACCCGGCGCACGCCGCTTTCGGCGGCTACAAGGAATCCGGCATCGGTCGCGAAACCCACAAGGTCATGCTCGACCACTACCAGCAGACCAAGAACCTGCTCGTCAGCTACGCCGAACAGAAGCTCGGCTTCTTCTAAACCAGCCACCGACGCCCGCCTTGCGCGGGCGTTTTGCCAACTACCGACCGGTCAGCGGGTTCAAGGGGAACCTCGCGCGGTCGGATCATCATTTCACGGAGAACAAGCAAAATGGCACAAAGCGCATTTTTTATTCCCGCCGTCAACCTGATGGGCGAAGGCTGTCTCGAGACGGCCGTCCAGTCCCTGGGAGGATACGGTTACCGGCGGGCGCTGATCGTCACCGATAGCTGGCTGGAGAAAGCCGGCGTCGCCGCCCGGGTGGCGGGTCTGCTGGAACAGGCCGGGATCGGTGCCGAGATTTTTGCCGGCGCCCAGCCCAACCCGACCATCGGCAACGTCGAAGCCGGCCTGGCGCGTCTGCGCGCTGCCGATTGCGATTGCGTCGTCTCGCTCGGCGGCGGTTCGCCGCACGATTGCGCCAAGGGCATCGCGCTGGTCGCCGCCAATGGCGGCAGCATCGCCGATTACGAAGGCGTCGACCGCTCAGCCAAGCCGCAGTTGCCGCTCGTTGCGATCAACACGACGGCCGGCACGGCCAGCGAAATGACGCGCTTCTGCATCATCACCGACGAGTCACGCCACATCAAGATGGCCATCGTCGACCGCCACGTGACGCCGCTGCTTTCGGTCAACGATCCGCTGCTGATGTTGGCCAAGCCGCCGGCACTGACCGCGGCGACCGGCATGGACGCGCTGACGCACGCCGTCGAGGCCTATGTCTCCACCGCGGCGACGCCGATCACCGACGCCTGCGCCCTGAAGGCGGTGACGATGATTGCCGCCAATCTGCGCCAGGCGGTCGCCGATGGCCAGAACGTCGCCGCCCGCGAGGCCATGGCTTACGCCCAGTTCCTCGCCGGCATGGCCTTCAACAACGCCTCGCTCGGCTACGTGCACGCCATGGCGCACCAGCTCGGCGGCTTCTACAACCTGCCGCATGGCGTCTGCAACGCGGTGCTGCTGCCGCACGTCGAGGCTTTCAATGCCTCGGTGGCGAGCGAGCGTCTGGCCGATGTTGCGGCGGCGATGGGCGTGGCGGAAAGCGGCGCCGACAGTGCGGCGAACGCCCAGCGCTGCCTCGAGGCGATCCGCCGCCTGGCTGCCGATGTCGGCATCCCGCGCGGCTTGGTCGATCTTGGCGTCAAGGAAGCCGACATCCCGACCCTGGCCGCCAACGCGTTGAAGGACGCCTGCGGCCTGACCAATCCCCGGCGCGCCGACCAGGCCGATATCGAGGGCATCTTCCGCGCCGCCCTGTAAGTCTGTTGAAAAGGTGCCGTTGAAGTCATGAAGTCAATTCAGGGAAGGATATCGGTCCTGGCAGGCGCCTGCCTGCTCGGGTCGGTGATCAGCATCGTCGCTTACAGCGTGGTTTCCGAAGGAAACACGCGCAGCCTGATTTCGCAGCGAGTCGGCGAGCTGACTCAGACAAATACGGTCGAGAGTCTGAAAAACCTCGCCTGGGCGCACGCCGGGGTGATTCAGAGCAAGTTCGACCTGGCGCTCAATGCCGCCCGCACCATGGCCCACACTTTCGAGGTGGGCAAGAAGAGCGGTGGGCTGGGGCGCGATCAGATCAACGATGTTCTTTATCACGTTCTGGTCAACAACCCTGAATTCAACGGCACCTATTCGAACTGGGAACCCAACGCGCTGGACGGCAAGGATGCTGCCTTCCAGACCGGCCGGGATGGCAACAACGCCCAGACCGGGCGCTTCACCCCGTACTGGAATCGCGGTCAGGACGGCAAGATCGCCGTTCAATCGCTGGTCGAGTACGACACCATGGACCGTCACCCCAACGGCGTGTTGAAGGGGGGCTGGTACATCGGTCCGCGCGAGAATCACCAGGAAAGCGTGCTCGACCCGTTCCCGTACATCGTTCAGGGCAAGTCGGTGTGGCTGACCACCTTGTCGGTGCCGATCATGCTCAACAAGCGCTTCGTCGGCGTTGCCGGTACCGACTACAACCTCGATTTCGTGCAGAAACTTGCCGTCCAGGCCGACCAGGAGCTGTTTGAAGGCAAGGGCGGGGTCACCATCATCAGCAACGCCGGCCTGGTGGTGGCCGACAGCGAGCATCCGGAACGTATCGGACAGGCTTTTTCGGCGAGCAAGTCCGCCGATGACAGCGAACTGCTCAAGAATGTCCAGGAAGGTAGGGCCAAGGGCTGGTTCGACGAAAGCAACAAGCACATGAAGGCGGTCGCGCCGATTACCCTCGGCCGCACCGGCAAGCCCTGGGCGGTGCTGGTGAGCGTGCCGCAGGGCGTGGTGCTCGCCCAGGCCCAGGCGCTTGATCAGGAAATCCAGGCGCGCGGTACCTCAAGCACCATCTGGCAGATCCTGGTCGGCTTGCTCGTGACTGCCGTAGCGACCGCCTTGCTGTGGTTCGTCGCCGGTAACATCGCGCGTCCGGTCCGCGCCGCCGCGGATTTTGCCCGGGCCGTGCTGGCCGGCGATTTCTCGCGCCGCTTCCAGCACGAATCGAACGATGAAGTCGGGCAACTTGCTCGTGCCCTCGACGAAATGTCCCAGAGTCTGCTGTCCCGGGCCCGGCTGGCCGAGCAGATCAGCGAAGGCAACCTGGACATGAACGTTCGCCTGGCGTCGGAGCACGACCAGTTGGGCCTGGCCCTGCGCCAGATGCTCGATGGCCTGAACAGCCTGGTTTCCGAACTCAAGGGCGGGGCGGGGCGAATCAACAACAACGCCGGCCGCGTCACCAGTCTGAGCAATACGCTCTCCGACGGGTCGGCGCGATCCGCCGAGTCGGTGACCCAGATTGCCGCCTCAATCGAGCAGGTCAGCGAGCAGATCAAACTCAACGCCCAGAACGCGACCAACGCCGAACAGTCGTCGGCGGAGTCGCGCGACGCGGCAAGAGCCGGCAGCCAGCACATGACCGAGATGATGGATGCGATGGTCGAAATGCGAGTGGCGGGCGAGCGCATCAACGACATCATCAACGCGATCAACGAGATCACCATGCAGACCAACCTGCTGGCGCTCAACGCCGCCATCGAGGCGGCGCGGGCCGGCGAGCACGGTCGCGGTTTCGCCGTCGTCGCCGACGAGGTGCGCAAGCTTGCCTCGAACAGCTCCGACGCCGCCAGTCAGGCGGCGAAGCTGATCGGCGAGTCGGCCGCCAAGACTGCCAGAAGCATCGAGATTGCCGGGCGTACGGCGGAAACGCTGAACGGCATCGTGATCAGCGCCGAGCGTGTCTCGGCCCTGATCACCAGCATCGCCGAAGCTTCGCAGCAGCAGGCGCTGGCTATCGACGAGGTCAATGTCGGCCTGGCCCAGATCGACGGCGTCACCCGGCGCACCAGTGACACCGCCGAAGATTGCAAGGAGGCGGCCGAGGAACTCCTCCAGCAGGCCGAGCATCTCAACGGTCTGGTCGGACGATTCAGAAGTCGGGGCGCGGGCTGATGACGCGCGGCGCCCTGTAGTTTTGCTGTAGTCTCTGCGTGCCCTTGCGGGCTTTACCGGGGGCCTCGTGCCCCCGTTTTTTTGGAGAAGAGCATGGTCGATCGCGTTACCGCCACCCCCGAAGCATTGGTCCTGATCCGGCAACTGCAGGACCAGTACGGCCCCGAACTGATGTTCTACCAATCCGGCGGCTGCTGCGACAACAGCAGCCCCAACTGCTATCTGCCGGGCGAGTTGACCATCGGCCCCTACGACGTCCATCTCGGCGCCATCGGCGGCGTGCCCTTCTACATCAGCGCCTCCCAGTACGAATACTGGCAGCACACGCAACTGATCATCGACGTTTTCGACGGCCAGGGCGGCACCTTTTCGCTCGAATGCGGCAGCGGCAAGAGTTTCATCACCCGCTCACGCCTGTTCACCGACGAGGAAGCGGCACAATTGCCGGGCGCCTGAGCTTGCCGGCGGTATACTGACCGCCTTCTACAAAATGGATCGACTTCATGGCCGCTAACGATACCGCCAGCATGGCGCTTTTCTGCGACTTCGAGAACATTGCGCTGGGCGTGCGCGACGCGCAGTACGAAAAATTCGACATCCGCCCGGTGCTCGAGCGCCTGCTCGCCAAGGGCAGCATCGTCGTCAAGAAAGCTTATTGCGACTGGGAGCGTTACAAGGGCTTCAAGGCGGCGATGCACGAGGCCAACTTCGAGCTGATCGAGATTCCGCATGTCCGCCAGTCGGGCAAGAACTCCGCCGACATCCGCATGGTCGTCGACGCGCTCGACCTCTGCTACACCAAGTCGCACGTCGACACCTTCGTCATCATTTCCGGCGATTCCGACTTCTCTCCGCTCGTCTCCAAGTTGCGTGAGAACGCCAAGAAGGTCATCGGCGTCGGCGTCAAGCAATCCTGCTCCGACCTGCTGGTCACCAACTGCGACGAATTCATCTACTACGACGACCTCGTCCGTGACCGCGAGGCGAGCCGTTCCGGACCGCGCCGCGAGCGCGAGAAGCGCTCGCCGGAAGAGGAAGCCAAGCGCAGTGCCAAGGTCGAGGAGCGCAAGGCCAAGGCGATCGAACTGGTGGCGGCGACTTTCGCCGACCTCATGGCCGACCGCGGCGAAGCCGAACGGATCTGGGCCTCGGTGCTCAAGGAAGTGGTGAAGCGGCGCAATCCGGGCTTCAGCGAGAGCTACTACGGCTTCCGCACCTTCGGCAACCTGCTCGAAGAAGCCGCCGGCCTCGGCCTGCTGGTGGTCGGCCGTGACGACAAGTCCGGCACCTATGTCACCCGCGCCCGCGCTCACGAGGGCGAAGCGCCGAATCTGGAGGCGGCGGCGCCGGATATCGCCGTCGAGGCTGACGCGGCGCCTGTCGAAGCGGTCGAGGCGCCGGTCGCCGAAACGCCACCGGCTGAAGAAAAACCGGCCGCGCGGAGACGCGGCGGTCGCCGCACGCGCAAGGAAAACCGTGAGGAAGGCATTCCCATCGGCGAGACGCCTGTTCCGGAAGCGCCTGCGGCCATCGTTGCCGAAGAGCCGGTGCCCGCACCGCTGGCAGTCGAGCCGCCCGCCGTTGCAGAAGTGCTGACGGTCGAAGCGCCGAAGAAGGCCCCGCGCGGTGCTCGCCGCACGTCGCGCAAGCGCAGCGAGGCTGCTGCTGAAGCGCCCAGCGCCGTGCCGCTCCCGGAAGTTGCCAGCGAGGCGCCGGCCAGCGAGAAGAAACCGGCCCGCAAGCCGGGCCGCAGCCGCAAGCCGAAGAAGGCCGAAGACGGCGCCGCCTGATCCCCGGCGTGAAACTGCCCCCGGTAGCCGCGTTCGACCGGGGGAGTTCAGCAAAAGGCCGTGCTACCGGCGATTGCGCAAGATCAGCGCACGCCCCCGGGAAATGCCCGCCAACGGGCTGAGAATTGCCACGCCGGACAGTGCATCAGATGACGCGCAGCAGCAGGGTGCGCAGTTCCTCGGCGCGGCGTTTGCCGTCGCGGGTCTGGACGATGGCGTGATACCAGGGCGCGAACTGCAGCCGCAACTCTTCGTGGCTTTTCGCGGCATGCGCCGCTTCGACGATGTGCAGATGGGCGAAGGGGCCGCAAAAAGTCTTCAGTGTGTTCTGGATGAAGTTGCGGGCCAGTTCCATGTCTTTGGCGCTGGGTGGAACCGGCAACGGCCGGAAGGCATCGATGGGCGGGAGCGGCCCGGTGGGCGCCTCCTGAATATCGCCAGCGGCGTTCTGCAGTCCATCGATTTCAATGAAACCGGATTCTTCGAGGATGCCGAGGGTGTGTTGCAGGTCATCGTTCTGCAGCAACTCCCGCAACTCCTCGACACTGCGTTTGCCGTCGACCATGATCAGCACTCGCCGCTGGCGCGGCGTCAGCCCGCCGGATTTCAGCGTCAGCTCGGCCAGGCCCTTGTCTGTCTTGGCGAAAATCACGCCCATCAATTGTCTCCGTCCGGTTGTTAACTATTGTGGAACGGATTGTACAGAAAAAGAAAAGCCCGCCAATGGGCGGGCCTCTTCGGCAGGACTTCGCGAAAGCGCAGTCTTCAGGCGGCGGCCTGGACCGGGATCTTGTGACCGCGACGGACGATGCGGTTCTGCGAATCGACGTAGATCAGCGACGGCTCGTGTTTGACGAGTTCGACTTCGGTATACGTGGCGAAGGTGGCGATGATCAGGATGTCGCCGGGCGCCGCGCGGCGCGCTGCGGAACCGTTGACCGAGATGACGCCCGAGCCGCGTTCGGCACGGATGGCGTAGGTCGTGAAGCGCTCGCCGTTGTTGACGTTCCAGATGTCGATCTGCTCGTATTCCTTGATGTCGGCCGCTTCCAGCAGGTCCTCGTCAATGGCGCACGAACCTTCGTAATGCAGATCGGCGTGCGTTGCCGTCACGCGATGCAGCTTGGATTTCAACAGGGTTCTCTGCATGGCTTTATTCATCCAGACAGTTGGGGGGAAGCGAATTTTAACGGCATTGCCCCCCTTGTCAACGATCTTTTTGGCGGATTTACTGCTCCCGGAAGGTGCGGGCGAGCACGTTGCTGAGCGGTTGGACGATGTATTGCAGCAGGGTGCGTTCGCCGGTCTTGACGATGACTTCCGCTGGAATCCCGGGCTGGATCTGCAGGCCCTGCTGTTGCAGCTTGCTCAAGCCGGCGGCAGTGAGCTGGATGTGACTGTTGAAGTAGGGCAGGCCGGTGTGTTGGTCGACCAGACGGTCGGCGGCCAGGTAGACCAGCTTGCCTTCGACCACTGGCGTCGTCGTGGCCTTGAAACCAGTGAAGCGGATATCGGCGAGTTGTCCGGTGCGCACCGTGTCGACGTCTGCCGGCGAGATGCGTGCCTCGACCAGCAGCGCGGCGCCGGCCGGCACGATGTCGAGGATCGGCGTTCCCGCGCGCAACACGGCGCCCGTCGTGTTGACCTGCAAACCCATGACCTGGCCGGCGACCGGGGCGCGGATGCTGGCGCGCTCGACGCGGTCGGCAAGCGACAGCGTCTTTTTGCGCATTTCGTCGAGGCGTTTCTGGATTTCGGTCAGCGCATCGACGTCCTGGGTCCGGAACTCGGCCTTGCGGAAATCGATCAGCATCCGGGTTTCCTGCTGCTGCACCTGCTGGTTGGCGATGTTGGCATCGTTTTCGGCGATTTCGGCCTGCAGTTCGGAAATCAGCCGTTCCGTCTGGTTCAGCTTGTGGCGGCTGATGAAATTTTTGGCCACCAGGCGCTGCAGGTCGGCGAGTTCGGATTCGAGCGAGCGCAGGGTGTCGTTCTTGCTGCCGTTGATCCGGGAGAGGCCGGCAATCTGCGATCCCGATTGCTGGATGCGTCCGTCGAGCACCCGCAGCTCGCCGCTGCGCGAGGCGCGGCGGGCGTTGAAGAGGGCGGTCTCGCTTTGCATCAGTTGGGCGATCTCGGGGTCGGCGCTGTCGAAATCTTCCGGGAAGGTGATGCTGCTGGCGCCTTGCAGTTCCGCCTTGAGGCGGGCTTCGCCGGCGCGCAATGCCTGCGTCTGTGTGCGCGCGACGTTGAGATCGGCCTGGAACTGGGTCTGTTCCAGCGTGATCAGCAGTTGATTGCGTTCGACATGGTCGCCCTCGCGGACGTGGATTTGGTGGATGATGCCGCCTTCGAGATGCTGCAGGGTCTTGCGGTCGAGTTCGACCTTGACCACGCCGGGCGCGACGACCGCGCTGCCGATCGGGGCGAAGGCGGCCCAGCCGCCGAACAGGACGAAGGTGCTGACGATGACGAAAAAGCCGATGCGACGCGCCCGTCCTTCCTCGACGATGCCGCTGAGCGAGCGGTCTTCGCCGAGCACCAGGGCCTTGCTGTGGAGTTCCTTGTGAGGGTGCATCTCAGACGACTTCCTTGAGCTTGGGCGGCGGCGCGTGGCGATTCAGTTCGGCCAGGACGGCGTCGCGCGGACCGAACATCGACAGGCTGCCGTCGGCCAGGACCAGCAGCTTGTCGACAGCGGCCAGCACATTGGTCTTGTGGGTGATGATGAAGACGCTGGCGCCGTCGCGGCGCAACATCTGCAGGGTGTCGAGCAGGGCCATTTCGCCCTGGTGATCGAGGTTGGCGTTGGGCTCGTCGAGGACGACCAGACGGGGGGAACCGTAAATGGCGCGGGCGATTCCCAGACGCTGGCGCTGGCCGCCGGAAAGGTTGGCGCCACCGTTGCCGAGCCGGGTGTCGTAGCCTTGCGGCAGGCGCAGGATCATTTCGTGGATGCCGGCGTTGCGCGCGGCGACGACGACCTTGTCCGGGTCCCGGGGGCCGAAACGGGCGATGTTGTCGCCGATGCTGCCTTCGAACAGCTCGATGTCCTGCGGCAGGTAGCCGATGAACGGGCCAAGTTCGGCCTTGTTCCAGGTGAAGATGTCGGCGCCGTCGAGCCGGACGCTGCCCTTGGCGCAGGGCCAGATGCCGAGCAGGGCGCGGGCCAGCGTCGATTTGCCGGCGGCGCTGGGGCCGATGATGCCGGTAATGGTGCCAGCGCGCACCTGGAAATGGATGTCGTGCAGCAGCACGGTGTTGCTGCCGGGCGCGGTGACCGTGATGTTGTCGACCAGTACTTCGCCTTGCGGCGTCGGTAGCGACATTTCGCTTTCCAGCAGATGGTCGTTGTGCAGGCTGGCGTTCAGGCGCTTGTACTGTTCCCTGGCCTCGGCGAACTGCTTCCAGATGCCGAGCATCTGGTCGATCGGCGCCAGGGCCCGACCGAGCAGGATCGAGCCGGCGATCATCATGCCCGGCGAGATTTCCTGTTTGATCGCCAGGTAGGCGCCCAGACCGAGGATCAACGACTGGATGACGATGCGCAGGGTCTTCGAGAGCGCGGTCAGCATCGACGAGGTGTCGGCCGCCGCGTTCTGCTTCAGCATCGCGCTCTTGATCCGGTTCAACCAGCGCTGCCGGATGTGGCCCAGCATGCCCATGGCGGCAATGACTTCGCCGTTGCGGTACAGCCGGTTCAGGGAAGCGTTGGCTTCCTCGTATTCCTGGCCGGATTCTTTCAGCGATTTGCGGGTGAGGCGTTCGTTGGCGACCGTGATGGCAATCAGGAGCAGCGCGCTGAGCACGCCGGCAACGCCGATCCAGACGTCGAAGGCGAACATCACGATGAGGTAGAGCGGCACCCAGGGGGCATCGAAAAAAGCGAACAAGCCATTGTTCGAGACGAATTGCCGGATGACCTTGAGGTCGTGCAGGGGTTGCGCCCCGCTGACCAGGCCGCCGGAAAAAACCGCCTGCCGATAGCCGACATCGAACAGCGGCGTGGCGAGCAGAATGTCGAGGCGATTGGCGACCCGTCGCATGATGTCCTGGCGTGCCCAGTCGAGCAGGCCCATGGCGGCCATGAAGACGAGCATCAGCAGGGTCAGGACGTAGAGGGTCGGCAGGCTGCTGCCAACCACGACCCGGTCATAGACCTGCAGCATGTAGATGGCTGGTACCAGCATGGCCAGATTGATGAACATGCTGAAGGCGGCGACACTCAGGAAACTGTTCTTGCACAGCTTGAGCGCCTGTTCCAGGGTGCTGTGGGGATGCGGGAAATGCAGGGGCGGCAGGATGTGGCGATTCATCCGTGGGCAGGCTCACGAAACGGGGTTGCGAAAACCAAAAAAGGGGGCTTGCGCCCCCTGTGTCCGAGTTACTTGAGTCAACTCGCTGCTGCTTGGCTCAGAAGATATCGGCGTTGAAGCAGGGAATGCTGTATACCTCTTCGATGAAGTTGGTGTCGATGATGCTGTCGCTGGACGGAACGGCGCTGGCATCGACGAATTGCAGATCCTCGAACCACCAGGCGGTCATCTTTTCGCCGGTGGCGTTGTTGGTGATGTCCATCGAGGCGCCGGTCCAGCTCTTCTTGACCGTGTAGTCGCTGGCCTCGCCGACCAGGAGCAGCGTGTCCTTGCCCAGGCCGCCATCGACGACGCTGCGGTCGGCAAAGCTGCCCAGAGTCAGCGTGTCGTTGCCCAGGCTCATGTAGATACGGCCCTGATTCTCGCCGACATAGACGGTGTCGTTGCCGCAGCTGGCGTCGACAATGCAGGTGTTGGTGCCGATCCAGGCGGTGTCCTGACCATCGCCGAGGTTGGCGTGGCTGGAACTGCCCTTGACCACCAGTTGGTCGTCGCCGGAACCGAGGCAGGCGCTCTTCAGGTTGCCGTCGACCAGAAGATGGTCGCTGTCCCAGAAGCCGAGTACCGAGCAGTCGACGTTGCCCGAGATGTAGGCTTCGTTGTTGCCGCTACCCATGTTGATATGGTCGGCGTTGCCGTAGATCACGAAGCGGTCGTTGCCGCTGCCAGTGACCAGGCAGCCGACGTCGCCGCCGGTAACGACGTTGCCGCCACCAACGCCGACGAGGACGGCGTTATCGCCATCGCCCAGGCAGGCATGCTT
Organism: Azonexus caeni; assembly: GCF_048146105.1. Taxonomy (NCBI): domain Bacteria; kingdom Pseudomonadati; phylum Pseudomonadota; class Betaproteobacteria; order Rhodocyclales; family Azonexaceae; genus Azonexus; species Azonexus caeni. Next base: position 10,092 of record NZ_JBKJAD010000035.1, on the reverse strand, counting down.
GAGGTCGCCGCCGGTCTTCACCGCATCGATGCCGCCGCAGCCGATCACCGAATCGGCATCGCCGCCGACGACCGCGCAGTTGTCGCCGCCGCCGAGGTTGGCATGCTTGAGGTTGCCGTCGACGAAGTAGTGGTCGCTGCCATGTCCGCCGACCAGACAGTCGGCATTGCCGCCGGCAATGATCAGGTTGTCGCCATCGCCGACGCAGGCGTGCTTGAGGTCGCCATTGACGGTGATGGTGTCGTTGTTCTTGCCGGTGATGATGCAGTCGGCGCTGCCGTCGACGGTGATCGTGTTGTTGCCGTCGCCCAGATTGGCGTGGCCCAGATTGCCGCCGACGGTGACTACGTCGTCACCGGCGCCACAGGCGTTGACGACGCAATCGAGGTTGCCGCCGACCTTCAGGGTGTCGTTGCCGCTGCCGAGAAGAACGTGCTTGGCGTCGCCGCCGATTTTGATCTGGTCGTCGCCCTTGCCGGCGTCAACGCAATCGACATTGCCCTGAATGGTGATCTTGTCGTTGCCGTCCGAGGTATTTACATAATTGGCATTGCCGCGCACGGTCAGCGTGTCGTTGCCTTTGCCCAGCCAGACATTGCGGATGTCGCCGGGCAGGTCGTAGTTGGAATCGATGGTGTCGCGATCGATGAGGTCTGCCGCCATTGCCTGAACTCCTTCAAAAATGCGCTTGGCGCGCGGTCAAGATGATTTATGCCAGGAGTTTATGGCAAAAATGTATTTCTTTTGTAAAGAAATGCATTGGGCATCGGCGGCGGGGCTCAGACCTCCAGATTGTCGATCAGGCGGGTCTTGCCGAGCCGGCTGGCGGCGAGGATGACGAGAGGCTGGTCGAGGTCTGCCGCAGGTGCCAGGTCATGGCGTCGGCGAATGGCGATGTAGTCGGTCTGCCAGCCGGCAGCGGCCAGTTTGGCCGTGGCAGCCTGTTCGAGGCCGGCAAAATCGGCGTTACCGGCGCGCAGCTCGGCGGCGATTTCGTTCAGCGTGCGGTAGAGGCGTGGCGCTTCGGCGCGCTCGGCCTCGCTCAGATAGCCGTTGCGCGACGACAGCGCGAGGCCGTCTTCGGCACGCACCGTCTCGCCGCCGACGATGGCGATCGGCAGCGCCAGTTGGCGCGTCATGTTGCGGATCATCATCAGCTGCTGGTAATCCTTCTTGCCGAACAGCGCGACCTGCGGCTGGACGCAGTTGAACAGCTTGGTGACGACGGTGGCGACGCCGCGGAAATGGCCGGGGCGGAATTCGCCGTCGAGGATGTTCTGGATCCCCGGCGGCTCGATCAAATATTCCTGCGGCTCCGGGTAGAGGTCGGCCTCGGTCGGCGCGAACAGGACATCGACGCCAGCGGCGGCGAGCTTGTCGCAATCGGCCTGGAAGGTGCGCGGGTATTTGTCGAAATCCTCGTTCGGGCCGAACTGCAGGCGATTGACGAAGATTGATGCGACCACGGTGTCGCCGTGCGCGCGGGCCTGTTCCATCAGGCTGATGTGGCCGGCGTGCAGGTTGCCCATGGTCGGGATGAAGACGATGCGGCCGCGCTGGGACAGGGCGGCGCGCAGGTCGGTGATGCTGGAATGGATTTGCATGATGTCGTTGAAAGCGCGTGGCTGGCGGTCAGCCGGCGTAAGTATGTTCCGGGCCGGGGTAGCTGCCGTCGCGGACGGCGGCGGCGGCGCGGCTGGCAGCGTCGTGCAGCGAGCTGGCGCCGTCCATGAAGTTGCGGACGAACTTGGCCTTGCGGCCGGGTGGGATGTCGAAGGCGTCGTGCACGACCATGACCTGGCCGGAGCAGTCCTTGCCGGCGCCGATGCCGATGGTGATGATGTTGAGCGCGGCGGTGACGTCGCTGGCCAGGGCGGCAGGAATCGCTTCGAGGACGATCATCGTGGCGCCTGCTTCCTGCAGCGCCAGAGCGTCTTCCTTCAGGCGCTGGGCGGCGGCTTCACTTTTGCCCTGGACCTTGTAGCCGCCGAGCACGTGCACCGACTGCGGCGTCAGGCCGAGGTGGCCGCAGACCGGGATGCCGCGGCTGACCAGGAAGCGTACCGTCGCTGCCATCTCAGCACCGCCTTCGAGCTTGACCATCTGGGCGCCGGCCGCCATCAGCGCGACGGCGTTGCGGAAAGCCTGTTCGGGCGATTCCTGATAGCTGCCGAACGGCATGTCGGCGAGGATGAAGGCGCGGTCGGAACCGCGCTTGACGGCGGCGGTGTGGTAAGCGATGTCGGCGACGGTCACCGGCAGCGTCGTGTCGTGGCCCTGGATGACGTTGCCCAGCGAGTCGCCGATCAGCAGGCAGTCGATCCCGGCGCCGTCGAGCAGGCGCGCGAAGCTGGCGTCGTAGCAGGTGAACATGACGACCTTTTCGCCAGCCTGGTAAAGCTTGGCCAGATCGCCCTGGGTCAGGCGGCGGGTGACGGTTTGTGCGGACATGGGGGATTCGCTCCTGTGAATCGGACGCCTAGGATACACAGCGGCGCCGTGGGTGCAAGTGTCAGGCGTCGAGCCGGCGGATGCCCTGGGTAGCGACCGCCGGCAGCCAGGCGGCGAGGGTGCCGCGACCGGGAATGCTCAAGGCATGATCAAGGTCGGCCAGCGGCAGCAGGACGAAGGCGCGCAGGTGCAGGCGCGGGTGCGGCAGGGTCAGACGCGGCGTCGTGATGACCTGCTGGTCGTAGAGCAGCAGGTCGAGGTCGAGGGTGCGCGGGCCGTTACGTTCGCCACGTAAGCGACCGAACTGCTGTTCGATGGCGAACAGCGCGTCGAGCAGGGCTGCTGGGGCTAGCGTGGTTTCGATGCGGGCGGCGGCATTGACGAAGTCCGGCTGGCCGGTCAGGCCGACCGGCGCGCTCAGGTAGAGCGCCGAACGGGCGAGCAGGCGGCTGTCCGGCACGGAATCGAGCGCGGCAAAGGCGGCAGGGAGCGTGGACGCCGGGTCGCCGAGATTGGCGCCCAGGGCGATGTAGGCAATGGCCATCTCAGACTTCGGGATCAGCGGCCGGTTTCTTGCGCTTGCGCCGGCGCTTCTTCTTGTCGCCGGTGGCTTCCGGCAGCAGCATGTTGGCGCGGCCTTCGCCGTCGGCATGCTGGAAGCTGGTCCACCAGGCGCCGACTTCGCTGTCGATTTCGCCGGCTTCGCCGCGCAGCAGCAGGAAGTCGTAACCGGCACGGAAGCGCGGATGTTCGAGCAGGGCGTAGGGGCGCTTGCCGGTGCGCTGTTCGAAGCGCGGCTGCAGGGCCCAGATTTCCTTGATGTCGCCGGCGATGCGGCGGGTGATCGCGAGCTTCTCGGCCTGCACGTCGAGCACCGTGTCCATCGCCTGATAGAGCGCCGGAATCTTGGTTTCGCCGGCGGCCATGAGCTTTTCCCAATGCGCCAGCACTTCGTGCCAAAGCAGGGTGGCGAACAGGAAGCCGGGCGAACTGCCCTTGCCGCGGCGGATGCGTTCGTCGGTGTTGGCCAGCGCCGCCATCACGAAGCGTTCGCCCATCGGCTGTTCGAGGATCACGTCGAGCAGCGGCAGCAGGCCGTGGTGCAGGCCCTCGTCGCGCAGTTGGGTGATGCACTTGACGGCGTGGCCCGACGTCAAGAGCTTGAGCATCTCGTCGAACAGGCGGGCGGCCGGGACGTTTTCCAGCAGGCCGGCCATCTCGCGGATCGGCTTCTTCGCCGCCGGGTCGATCGACAGGCCGAGCTTGGCCGCCAGCCGGACGGCGCGCAGCATGCGCACCGGGTCCTCGCGGTAGCGGGCGCGCGGTTCGCCAATCATGCGCAGGGTTTTCGCCTTGAGGTCGCCGACGCCGTGGTGATAGTCGATCACCGTTTCCGTGGTCGGGTCGTAGTACAGCGCGTTGGCCGTGAAGTCGCGGCGCGCCGCGTCTTCCGCCTGGCTGCCGAAGACGTTGTCGTGCAGCACGCGGCCGTGCTCGTCCTTCTTGGTGTCTTCGCTGAGCTGGCCGCGGAAGGTGGTGACCTCGATCTGCTCCTGGCCCATCATCACGTGCACGATCTGGAAGCGGCGGCCGATGATGCGCGAGCGGCGGAAGCAGCGGCGCACCTCTTCCGGCGTGGCGTCGGTGGCGACGTCGAAATCCTTCGGTTCGGCACCGATCAGCAGGTCGCGCACGGCGCCGCCGACGACGTAGGCCTTGAAGCCTTCGGCCTGCAGGGTTTCGCAGGTACGCCGGCTGCCACTGGAAAGACGGTCGCGGGTGATGCCGTGGCCGGAGACCGGGATGACGACCGGCTCGTTACGGCCGGTGCGGTTGTTCTTGCCGCTGAAGACGCGGGAAATGAGTTTGCGGATCACGAGTTCCTGAGGGTCAAGCGCTGCAGCGCGACGGAAAGACGGGGATTTTACCGCAAAGTGATGATTTTCCAGCCCATTTCGCTGGCGTAAGCGCGCAGTCTGTCGTCCGGGTCGACGGCGACCGGCATTTTCACCTGTTTCATCAACGGCAGGTCGTTGTGCGAATCGCTGTAGAAGCTGGTGCTCCCGAAGCTGCCCCACCACAGGCCGAGCGCTTCCAGCCATTGTTCGACGCGGACGATCTTGCCCGCCTGAAACGACGGCGTGCCGGTCGGCGTGCCGAAGAAGGTGCCGTCCTTCAGGTCGACCGCCGGAATCGTCCCGATCAGGTGCGGGATGCCGAATTCGCGGGCGATCGGGCCGGTGACGAAACTGTTGGTGGCGGTGACGATGGCGCACAGGTCGCCGGCGTCGAGATGCTGGCGGACCAGGGCGCGCGCCGGCTCGCCGATGATCGGGCGGATGTGGCGGTCCATGAATTCCGCGTGCCAGGCGTCGAGTTCCTGGCGCGAATGGCGGGTCAGTGGCGCCAGCTGGAATTCGAGGAAAGCGCCGATGTCGAGCGTGCCGGCCTTGTAGTGCTCGTAGAACTCGACGTTCTTGGCTTCCTGGATCTCGCGGTCGACGACGCCCTTGGCGATCAGGAACTGCGCCCATTCGAAATCGGAGTCGCCGGCGATCAGGGTGTTGTCCAGGTCAAAGAGGGCGAGGTTCATGCGGGGCTTTCGTGGTTGAGCAGTTCGCGCAGCAGCGGCAGGGTGACGGCGCGTTTGTGTTCGAGGGTGTGCTGGTCGAGGGCGACGATGAAGGCGGACAGCCAGCGCATGTCGCGCGGCGCGTGGCGCAGCAGGTAATCGATGGCTTCCGGCGGCAGCTTCAACGCCCGTTCGCGCGCCTGGGTGGCCAGCGCCGCCGCCTTTTCGGCGTCGCTCAGCGCCTGCAGGCGGTAGATCAGGCCGGAACCCAGGCGGGTGCGCAGGTCCTCGCGCAGCGCCAGGTGGGCGGGCGGCTGGGCGGCGGTGGTGAGCAGTTGGCCGCCGTCCATCTTGAGGTGGTTGAAACAGTTGAACAGCGCGATCTGGCCCGCGTCGTCGAGTGCCTCGACGTTATCGACGGCGACCTGGTTCGCCGTGCCGAGTCCGGTCAGCGCCGGGTCGGTGGCCGCATCGTGGTAGGCGAAACCGCTCGCCAGCAGCAGATGGCTGCGTCCGCAACCGGCGCCGCCGTACAGGCAGAAGGCGGTGTCGGGGGGCGTGCCGGCCAGCCAGCCGGTCAGCGCGGCGACCGTCTCGGCATTGGGGCCGGCGACGAAATTGTCCAGGTTGGGCGCGCTTTCCGGCAGAAGGTCGAGCAGCAACTGGCGCATCGTTCAGCTTTCGCCTTCTTCGCGCACGTAGGGCTCGCGCAGGTCGACCGGCTTGGCGGCGTTCTTGCGCAGGCGGATGTTGAGCATCTCGACGCAGACCGAGAAAGCCATCGCGAAGTAGATGTAGCCCTTCGGCACGTGGTGGCCGAAGCCGTCGGCGATCAGCACGACGCCGACGACGACGAGGAAGGACAGGGCCAGCATCTTGATCGTCGGGTGGTCGGAGACGAAGCGCCCGATGGCCCCGGCAAACAGCATCATCAGGCCGACCGAGGCGACGACGGCGGCGATCATCACGCCGACTTCGCGCACCATGCCGACGGCGGTGATGATCGAGTCGAGCGAGAAAATGAGGTCGATCATCATGATCTGCAGAATGACCCCGACAAAGCTGCTGGCGATCTTGCGCGATTCCTCGCCTTCCTCGCCTTCGAGCAACTGGTGCACCTCGCCGGTACTCTTCCAGATCAGGAACAGGCCGCCGCCGATCAGGATCAGGTCGCGCCCGGAGAAGCCGATATCGAACACGGTGAACACCGGCTCGGTCATGCCGACGATCCACGACAGCGCGAGCAGCAAGCCGATGCGCATGAACATGGCGAGGAAGAGGCCGAGCTTGCGCGCGAACTCGCGCGTCTCCTTGGGCAGCTTGTCGACGACGATCGAGATGAAGATGATGTTGTCGATGCCGAGCACCAGTTCCAGCGCGGTCAGCGTGAAGAAGGCGATCCAGATTTCGGGATTGAACAGGAAGTCCAAGATGGCTCCGGGGGAGGGTTACAGCCAGCGCAGCATGGCGTACTGCTTCTTGCCGCGGCGCAGGATGGTGAAACGGCCGTACAGGCGGTCGTCGCCGACGAGGCGATGCTCAAGCGAGTCGGCCTTGTTGCCGTTGATTGTCACGCTGCCGCCCTGGATGAAGCTGCGCGCTTCCGACTTCGACTTGGCCAGGCCGGCGGCGGCGAGCGCGTCGATCAGCCCGTCGGCGGCGCTGTCGAGCGCGACGCCGGGCATGCCGTCCTGAGCCAGTTGCTCCAGGTCGTTCTCGGTCAGGTCGGCCAGTTGGCCGGAGAACAGGCATTCGGTGATGCGTCGCGCCGCCATCAACGCCACTTCGCCGTGCACCAGACGGGTCGCTTCCTCGGCCAGGATGCGCTGGGCTTCCGGCTTGCCGCCGCTCGCCTTGTCCGCCGCCTCGATCTCGGTGATCCGTTCGACCGGCAGGAAGGTGAAGAACTTGAGGAACTTGTAGACGTCGGCATCGGCCGTGTTCAGCCAGAACTGGTAGAAGGCGTAGGGCGAGGTCTTCTTCGGATCGAGCCAGACGGCGCCCGATTCGGTCTTGCCGAACTTGGTGCCGTCGGCCTTGGTGATCAGCGGCACGGTCATGCCGTAGACCTGGGTCTGGTGCAGGCGGCGGGTGAGGTCGGTACCGGCGGTGATGTTGCCCCACTGGTCGGAACCGCCGACCTGCAGCACGCACTTGTAGCGCTTGTAGAGTTCGGCGAAGTCGTAGCCCTGCAGCAGGCTGTAGGAAAACTCGGTGTAGGAAATCCCCTGATCCTCGCGCACCAGGCGCTGCTGCACCGATTCCTTCTTGATCATGGCGTTGACCGAGAAGTGCTTGCCGATGTCGCGCAGGAATTCCAGGCAGTTCATGGCGCCGAACCAGTCGTGGTTGTTCGCCATCAGCGCCGCGTTGTCGCCCTCGAAGCTGAGAAAGGGTTCGACCTGGCCGCGAATCTTGCCGACCCAGGAAGCGATCACGTCCGGCGTGTTGAGCTTGCGCTCGGTCGCCTTGAAGCTCGGGTCGCCGATCATCCCGGTGGCGCCGCCGACCAGCGCGATCGGTTTGTGGCCGGCCTGCTGGAAGCGCTTGAGGATGAGCACCGGCACCAGGTGGCCGAGGTGCAGGCTGTCGGCCGTCGGGTCGAAGCCGCAATACAGCGTGATTTTCTCCTCCTGCAGCATCTTGTCGAGCGTTTCCGCGTCGGTGAGCTGGGCGATCAGGCCGCGCTCATGCAGATCCTGAAGCAGGGGGGACTGGTACATCGGTGAAATCTCCACGGGAGGGGCGCCATGCCAATGGAACGGGCGCCGGAAAAACGGACGCAGGATTTTAGCAGAGCGGGCGGGGGGCGGCGTTTTTTCGCGCTTTACCGTCGGCAATCGGAGATGGCGCGATCAGCTCCAGTCGATCTGCCCGAACAACGCCAGCAGCTTCTCCCCCTTGCCCGGATTCACCTGCCGTAACCAGGCGAGGCGACCTTGCAGATAGGCGCGGAAATCCGGGTGCTGGTCGCGGTTCTGTCCGCCTGGGCCGTGGCGGCGGCAGTTGGTGAGGATGGCTTTCAGCCGGTCGTACTCGGCGCGCGGCAGGTTGGGATGGCGATTGATGAGCAGGCCGGTCAGCATCTGCGCCTGGCTGGCCGGGCACCGGCGGGTCTTGCGCCAGTTCGGGGCAAAGCCTTCCTGAATGATGATTTCCTCGACCAGGAACTGGATGCGGCGGGCGCGGGCGGCGTCCGGCCTGGGCAGGGAAAAAGCCAGGTCATCGACGTAGCGGCTGTAAGCGGCGTGGCATTCGCGGGCCAGGCCGGCCAGTCGCAGGTCCAGCCGATAGGCGCAGAGATTGGCCAGTGCCGGCGAGGTTGGTGCGCCTTGGGGCAGGTGGCGGGTGGCGAAGCGCCGCGCCCATGCCTGCGCCTGGCGGCGTGCTTCGGGGCTGGCATATTCGTCTTGCGGCAGTTGGCGCAAGACGCGCATCGGCGTCGCGTGCGTGCACAGTTGGGTCAGGCAGTGCGCGCTGGCCGCTGGGTAGCCGAGGGTGCGGAACAGGGCAAAGACGCGCCCGGCCGGGATGCTGGCAAAGAAATCGCGCAGATCCATTTTCAGCAGCAAGGGCGAGGCGGCGTGGCGGCGGGCATTGTCGACCACTGAGAGACCGCGCACGCAGCCGGTCGCCGCCGCGTGTACCGGCACCTTGTCGAGAATGCCGTGCAGGATGCGGCGCTGGATGGCGCGCAGCGTTTCCTTGGGCGCTTCGATCAGGCGCGCGCCGCCGCTCGTCTTGCGCAGCCAGCGATAGCGGTAGTGATCCAGCTTCGACTGGCTTGGCGATACCTGCCAGTTGCCGCAGAACCAGGCCAGTTCGTTGGGTAGCAGGCCGAGCCAGTCGGCCAGCTCGCCGGGCGTGGCGAGCGCCGGCACGGCCAGCCCGGTGAGCGCCGCGGGCGGTTCGCCCATCGGCGGATGAAAGGCGAAATGGGCGCGGATGCGCGGACGGATGCACCAGGGCAGAAAGGCCTGGCGAAAGTGGCGGTAAGCCAGCACCGCTTCGAGCAGCGCGTCGTGCTGGTGGGCGGTGAACGGCGCGCCGAATTCCTGGCGCAGATGCAGGACCAGCGACGGCAACCAGCGCGGATTCTCGCCCAGCGCGTGGCGGCCGCGTTCGCGCAGGCTGGCGGGGTCGGAGTCGCCGGCAAGGAAGGCGTGTACCAGACCGCTGGCGACCGCACGCATGGCCCTGGCCGGCAGCAGGTCGTCCGGGGCGAAGTCGTCGGCGAAGTCGTCGGGATCGTTCATGTCGCGCCTGCGGGCGTGGCGCCCTTTCCAGCCTGTCGTGTCCTGCCTGAACCGTCCACGCCAGCGGCGTGTGAGGTTCAGGCGATGAAAAGTCCAACTGCGAGAAAACCGCCGGGGTAGCCCCGGCGTGGCCGGATTGCAGGCAACCCGAACCCGCCTGGAAAGGCGCGCCACGCGGCAAGCCTAGTGCAGCGCCGGGGTGAGCGTCAATGACGCAGTGCTAGCTTTGAGGCCGGGCCGCTGCCGCCGTGTCGGTTTCCGGAGCGCATGGCACGCTGATTGAAGCCTGGGGGTCGGCAAAAGGCTGCGAGGCCAAGAATGGTTCCGGCAAGCCGCCGGAAGGCGGTGGTCGCAACGCGATGGAGAATTACCGAGGGCGAGGAGCGCAAGAACGACACGCACGCCTCGACGACCGATCCGGATGTTCGCCTGATCGAGAAGTCCCGGGGCGATGAAGCCAAGCGCTGATTCATCGGCCACGCCTTGATGGAAAACCGGGATGGCTTGGCGGTCTTCGCAAGACCTGGGGCGAAATCCGTCCCGCGCTTGCCGAAAAACAGCCGAAATGATCCGCGCGTCCCAGGTGCTGGAAAATGCAGCGCAATGCCGATCCCGGAAAACGCTGGGGTTCAATTGAAGAATTTTTGTGCGGTCATAAAAACTCAATCTCTGAAATATATAGTCCGCCCGAGTTCGACAGTTAAACGCGTAAGTTGTTGTTTCATATGAACCGCAGTTCAAAAACGTGTACTACAAGAGAGAAAGTTGCTGAGGTTGCGTCGGTTTTTTCAATCTCAATGCGGCAAAAACGCG
>NZ_JBKJAD010000034.1:0-28627 GCF_048146105.1 Azonexus caeni | reverse complement strand
CCTACTTTGATGGACTCAGGGTTCCACGACTCTCATAACCTCAACTTCTCGAACCGCCCGGTGCGGACCCGCATGCCGGGTGGTGTGGGAGGGGCCGGTCAGGTAATCTGGCCGCCCCTATCCCGATGGGCGGTTGCGCAGCTTCGGGCGGGCCTCATTCGCCGTTGCTGTAACGGCTGAACAGCTCGGCGCGTCGGCTGAGCATCCGCTTACCGTCCTTTTCCCGGCCGCCGGCGAAGTAGGCCTGAGCCAGCGCTTCGATGCTGTAGAGGTCCCATGCGTCGTTTTCCGCCAGGTCTCTTTCCAGCAGGCTGGCGGTTTTGGCGATGTCGCCCTGGATGGCATAGAGTTCGGCGAGATTCTTGAGTACGTCGCTGTCGGCGGAATAGGTGAGCGCCTGCTCGTATATCTGCCGTGCCTCGGCATAGTCGCGCGTCCCGTATTGGGCGTTCAGGCCGAGCTGGAACAGACGGCGCGCCTGCAGTTGATCGAGGATATTCCGGTCGATGCCCCGCCGCTCCATGTCATCGATGAAGTCCACCATGGCGCCGTCCGAGCCGCCCCATTGCGGCGACAGCGACATCAGTTGCAGGCCGAAGGGTTGCCAGAGCTTCGGATCGAGACTGAGTGCCTGGTCGATGAGGTTGGGGTCGGACTGGCCGAGCAGGATGTTGGCGTACATCTGGCCGCCGACGCACATGGCGCAAAGCGGCTCCTTGGCCAGTGCTTGCCCCATGTCCTCGCTGCCGAGCTGCGCCAGGTCGCGCATGGCCGCGATGCGATCGGGCGGGATGCCCCGGAACGGACCGTCTCCCCGGAGCTTGCTTGCCCGTTCCAGCCGGTACCAGCCGCGCGCAAGATAGGCGTGGGCCGACTGGCGGTTGGCCACCCAGGCGTCGAAGCGGGGCGCGAAGTTGGCATCGCTCTGTTCCAGTTCCCAGAAGCGCCCGCGCAGGCGGTTGCTGCTCAGCTTGCCTTTTTGCCGTTCGACATAGGCCTGGTCGATTGCCTGGTCGAGTTCGCCGTATTTCTCGTACCAGAGGAGCTTGCGCCAGGTCTGGCGCTCGTGCATCTCGTCGGAATAGCCGCAGCCGCCAAGCACGAGGCAAAGACAGACGAAGGCGGCGAAAGTGCCGAATCGGCGGGGCAACGAAGGTGAAATTGGCATCTTGGCAGAGGCAAACGCCGGTTGGGTTATCGATCAGGCATAAGGTATACCAATTTCATTTCTGCGGGGCGCGCCGGCGGCAAGGACAGCGAGACCAGGCAAAAAGCCCGGCTGGAGTTTCTTCCGGCGGCCGATTTGTTCCATAATTCGCCGACCGGCCCGCCGGAGACACCGAGGCCGCGTCGTCCGGGCTTGCCCCGGTTGCCCGAATACAAGACAGAGGAGTAGCCATGACATCTCACATCCAGATTCCGCAAGGCGGTGCGAAAATCGTTCCCGGGCAGCCGGTACCGAACAATCCGATCATTCCCTTCATCGAGGGCGACGGCATCGGGATCGACATCACGCCGGTGATGATCAAGGTGATCGACGCCGCGGTGGAAAAGGCTTACGGCGGCAGTCGCAAGATTCACTGGATGGAAGTCTATGCCGGCGAAAAATCGACCCGTGTCTACGGTCCGGACGAATGGCTGCCCAAGGAAACTTTCGACGCACTCAAGGAGTTTTCCGTCTCGATCAAGGGACCGATGACGACGCCGGTCGGCGGCGGCATCCGTTCGCTTAACGTCGCCTTGCGCCAGGAACTCGACCTCTACCAGTGCGTCCGGCCGGTGCGCTACTTCAAGGGTGTGCCCAGCCCGCTCAAGCATCCGGAACTGACCAACATGGTGATCTTCCGCGAGAACACCGAGGACATCTACGCCGGTGTCGAGTGGGCCGCCGGTTCCGAGGGCGTCAAGAAGGTGGTCGATTTCCTGATCAAGGAAATGGGCGTGCGCAAGATCCGCTTCCCGGAAACCTCGGGCATCGGCATCAAGCCGGTGTCGGTCGAGGGCACGGCGCGCCTGGTCCGCGCCGCGATCCGGTACGCCATCGACAACGACCGCAAGTCGGTGACCCTGGTGCACAAGGGCAACATCATGAAGTTCACGGAAGGTCTGTTCCGCGATACCGGCTACAAGGTGGCGATGGAAGAGTTCGGCGCCCAGCCGATCGATGGCGGTCCGTGGTGTCATTTCATCAACCCGAAGACCGGACGCGAAATCACCGTCAAGGATTCGATCGCCGACGCCTTCCTGCAGCAGATCCTGCTGCGGCCGGCCGAATACGACGTGATCGCCACCACCAACCTGAACGGCGATTACATTTCCGACGCGCTGGCGGCCCAGGTGGGTGGTATCGGCATTGCGCCGGGGGCGAATATTTCCGACCAGTATGCCTGCTTCGAGGCGACGCACGGCACGGCGCCGAAGTACGCCGGGCTGGACAAGGTCAATCCGGGCTCGCTGATCCTCTCGGCGGAAATGATGTTGCGCCACATGGGCTGGAAGGAAGCGGCCGACCTCGTCGTCAAGGGCATGGAAGCTGCCATCGGCGACAAGCAGGTGACTTATGATTTCGCCCGCCTGATGGAAGGCGCCAACGAAATCTCCTGTTCCGAGTTCGGCGACGCCATGATCGAACGGATGTAAGGAACCGGTAAATGCCGGCCCGCAGGCCCCCGCAAGGGGGCTTCTGCCTTTCAGGCCAGAGAAACAGGATGCGACAGTGCTGATCAATTGCGTTGCCTACGAAGACGGAACCCGGCTGAATGAACTCCCGGTCGAGGAAATCAGTGACTACCTGGCGCGTCCCGGCTGTTTTGTCTGGGTCGCCCTGCGCGATGCGACGACGGCCGAACTGGATGTCATGCAGGAAGAGTTCGCCCTGCACGAACTGGCCGTCGAGGATGCTCGCAAGGGCGAACAGCGGCCGAAGGTCGAGGATTACGGCGACTCGATCTACGTCGTGATGCATCTGGTCGAACCCGACCCGGAAGAAGGCTATCGACTCGGCGAGGTGAACGTTTTCGTCGGGCCGAACTACGTGCTTTCCGTGCGCAACCGCAGCCAGCAGGATTTCCTCGGCGTAAGGGCGCGCTGCGAACGCGAGCCGGAACTGCTGCGCCACGGTTCGGGGTTTGTCCTCTATGCCCTGATGGACGCCGTCGTCGACCGCTATTTCCCGGTCGTCGATCGGCTGGAGTCGGAACTGGAAAGCATCGAGGACCGGATTTTCGACCGTGGCGCGGCACGCGCCAGCATCGAGCGCCTGTACGAATTGAAGCGCCGGGTCATGTTGCTCAAGCATGTCGTGGCGCCGCTCATGGAAGTCGCCGGCAAGCTCGCCAGTACGCGGGGGCCGGTGGTTTGCGAAGGTAACCGGGAATATTTCCGCGATGTGTACGATCACCTGCTGCGCATCAACGCCTCGGTCGATACCATCCGCGAAACCATCGCGACGGCGATCCAGGTCAACCTGTCGATGGTGGCCATCGAGGATAGCGAGGTCAGCAAGCGGCTCGCCGCCTGGGCCGGGATCTTCGCCATTGCCACCGCTTTCGCCGGGATCTGGGGAATGAACTTCGCCCGCATGCCGGAACTGCAGTGGGAGTACGGTTACCCGGCGGCGCTGGCGCTGATCGTGACCACCTGTCTCATTCTCTACCGGCGCTTCAAGCGCGCCGGCTGGCTCTGATCTCCCGCAACGTGACCGCCCGAACCATTGCCGTCTTCGATTCCGGCCTCGGTGGCCTGACTGTGCTGCGCGCGCTGCGCGCCCGCTTGCCGCACGAGGACTACAGTTATTTTGCCGATACGCGTTTCCTGCCTTACGGCGACAAGCCGGAAGCCTTCCTGCGCGAGCGCAGCGTGCGTATTGCCGAGGCGCTTGTCCGGCGCGGTGCCAAGGCGCTGGTGATTGCCTGCAACACGGCGACCGCCGCCGCCGCGGAAGCGATCCGGGCGGCCACGACCCTGCCCGTGGTCGCCCTCGAACCCGGCGTCAAACCGGCTGCCGCGCTCAGCCGCAGCGGCGTCGTCGGCGTCCTGGCGACGACGCGGACGCTGGCCAGCGAACGCTTCCAGCGTCTGTGCTCAAGCCACGCCAGCCATCTCCGGGTGCTGCCGCAAGCCTGCCCGGGCCTGGCCGACGCGATCGAAATGCACGGCGCCGAGAGCGTCGAGGTCGAGGCCTTGCTCGACCGCTTCGTACCGCCGCTCGCCGCGGCCGATGCCGATGTCGTCGTCCTCGGCTGCACGCATTACCCCTGGGTGGCGGCGGCGATTGCCCGCCGTCTGCCGGCCGGCGTCGAACTGCTCGACACCGGCGAGGCGGTCGCCCGCCAGCTCGAACGCCTGCTCGCCGGCCAGGGGCTGGTCGGCGGCGGCGCCGGCCACCTGAAGCTGATGACCAGCGGCGCGCCCTTGCAGGTTGAAGCGACGGTCGAGCGGCTGCTGGGCAGGAAGATTCCGGTCGAACATTGGGAGCCCTGACATGAGCGAAACACAGAAACCGCTGGCCGGCCTGCGCGTGGTCGAACTTGGCAGCCTGATCGCCGGTCCGTTCTGCAGCCGCATCCTCGGCGAGTTCGGCGCCGAGGTGGTCAAGGTCGAAGCGCCCGATGGCGGCGATCCCTTGCGCAAATGGCGCAAGCTCTACGAAGGCACGTCGTTGTGGTGGTACGTGCAGGCGCGCAACAAGAAATCGGTGACCGCCAACCTCAAGCACCCGGACGGCCGCGAGTTCGTCCGCCGCCTGATCGCCGGCGCCGACATCCTGGTCGAGAATTTCCGCCCCGGCGTGCTGGAAAAGCTCGGCCTCGGCTGGGAACAGCTGCAGGCCGACAACCCCGGCCTGGTCATGGTGCGCCTCTCCGGCTTCGGTCAGAGCGGGCCGTACAAGGATCAGCCCGGTTTCGGCGCGGTTGGCGAGTCGATGGGCGGTTTGCGCTACGTCACCGGTTTTCCCGACCGCCCGCCGGTGCGCACCGGCATCTCGATCGGCGATTCGATCGCCGCGCTGTGGGGCGCCATCGGCGCGCTGATGGCGCTGCGCCACCGCGAGGTCAACGGCGGGCCGGGGCAGGTGGTCGATGTCGCGCTCTACGAAGCGGTGTTCGCGATGATGGAATCGCTGGTGCCGGAAGCCGATGTCTTCGGCTTCGTACGCGAGCGCACCGGCAACATCATGCCCGGCATCACGCCGTCGAACACCCACACCACGCGCGACGGCAAGCACGTCACGATCGGCGCCAACGGCGACGCCATCTTCCGCCGCCTGATGCTGGCGATGGAGCGGCCGGACCTCGCCGACGACCCGGGCCTGGCCGACAACGCCGGCCGTGACGCGCGGCGCGACGAAATCTACGGGCTGATCGACGCCTGGTGCGCGGCGCGCGACGAGGCGGAAGTTCTCGCCCTGCTGGAGCAGGCGGAAGTGCCGTCGTCGCGCGTCTATTCGGTGCTCGACATGTTTGCCGACCCGCAATTCATCGCACGCCAGATGTTCCAGTCGGCAACGCTGCCCGACGGCAAGCCGTTCCGGGTGCCGGGCATCGTTCCCCGGCTGTCGGCGACGCCGGGCGAATGCGGGGCAATCGGGCCGGCGCTCAGCGCGCATACCGAGGCGATTCTTGCCGGGCTGGGCTACGACCCGGCGCAGATTGCCGCGTTGCGCGCCAGCGGCGCCATCTAGCGGCAGCCGGCCGCCCCGCTTGTCGCTCAGACGCGGAAGCGGCTGACCAACTGTTTCAGGCTGCGGGCGATTTCCTGCAGTTGATGGGCGGAGGCCGCCGTGCTGCGGATCGTCGCCGTCGTCTCCTCGACCATGTTGGCGATCTGCTCGACGCGCTGGGCGATCGACGTGCTGGCCGAGCTCTGTTCGCGGGTCGCGTCGGCGACGTCGCCGATCCGCTCCAGCGTGCGGCGGGCACCATCCTCGATCTCGCGCAGCGATTCCGACGCCGATTCGGCCAGCGCGACGCCCTGCTGGACTTCCGGCAGCGCGGCGTTCATCGCTTCGACGGCGCCGACGGTGTCGCCCTGGATGCCGACGATCATCTGCTCGATCTCGGTCGTCGCCAGCGAGGTCCGTTCGGCCAGCTTGCGCACTTCGTCGGCAACCACCGCGAAACCGCGGCCCTGCTCGCCGGCGCGCGCTGCCTCGATTGCCGCGTTGAGCGCCAGCAGGTTGGTCTGGCCGGCGATGTCCTTGATCACGTTGGCGATGTCGGAAATCTGCCGCGCACGCTCTTCCAGCGCGTGGATGCGGGTCGAGGCGTCGGAGACGGTATCGGCGATCTGGCGGATCGCCGCCGCCGCCTTGTCCACGCGTTGCGAACCCTGGCCGGAGAGTTCGACGGCGCTGGTCGAATCGTCGGAGGTGTCGCGGGCGCTGTCGGAAATGTGGTTGGAACTGACCGTCAGTTCCTCGATTGCCGCCGCCATCGACGAAGTCGCATCGGATTGCTGCTCGGCCGCGGCGGCGACCTGATCGGAGGCGCTACTGATCTGTTCGGCGTTGCTGACCAGCCGGCTGGCGTCGTTGTTGATCTCGGCGACCATCTGGCGCAGTGCGCCGACCATGCCGTTGAGCGCATGCAGCAGGCTGCCGGCCGGCGCCTGAGCGATGTTGGTGCTGAGGTCGCCGCTGGCAACGCGTTCCATGATTGCCGCCGCGTCGGCAGGTTCGCCGCCGAGCTGCCGGATCACGCTGCGGCTGACCAGCAGGCCGGTGAACAGCAGAACGGCCAGCAGTACTGCGGAAATGCCGCCGAGCAACCAGGCGATTTCGTTGAATGCCTGGTCGACGTCGTCGATGTAGATGCCGGTGCCGATCACCCAGTTCCACTGCGGGAACAGTACCGCATAGCCGAGTTTCGGTTCGGCTTCCTTCTGGCCGGCGCGCGGAAACCAGTAATCGACGAAGCCGCCGCCGGCTCTGGCGGCGGCGAGCAGTTCGCGGATGATGTACTTGCCGTTGGTGTCCTGCATGTCGATCTTCTTCTGGCCTTCCATCTGCGGGTTGCCACCATGCAGGAAATAGACGCCGTCGGTATCGAAGCCGAAGAAGTAATCGTCCTCGCCATAGCGTAGCCCGCGCAGGCTGTCGCGCGCCGCCTGCTTGGCCTGTTCCTCGGTCAGCGCCCCGCTGCTCGCCAGCTGGTGCTGATGCTTGACGATGCCGAGGGCCACCTCGACCAGGTCGCGGGTCTTGTCCTGGCGGTCATGCAGCATGCCCTCGCGAATCTCGAACAGCGAAATCAGGCAGAGGACGAGCAGGCCGACCAACATCAGGCCACTGAGGATGTGCATGCGCGTGGTGACGCGCAGTTTTGCCAAGCCGCTCATTTTTAGCTCCCTGTAGCAAGTGGTTCTGTTTATGGTTAACGAGCATAGTCTATAACCGAACCCTGTTTTTGATACAGGTCAAAGCTTGCACATTGGTGAATTTTGTTAATTGTGTTGTTTTAGTGAAGCCGGAAGCGTACCGGCAGCAGCGCTTCCTGCGGCGCGTCGGCGGGCAGGGCGCGCAGGCGGCGTACCGCGTCCAGTGCCGCCCGGTCGAGCAGTTCGTGGCCGCTGCCGGCTTCAACGCGAGCGGCGACGACGTTGCCGTCGGCGTCCAGCATCATGAACACCAGCGCCTCGCCTTCGAGGCCGAGACGGATCGCTTCGGCCGGGTAGAACAGGCCGGCCTGCTGCTGGCGCGAGAATTGTTCGCGGATCGCCCGCGTCCAGGTGCTGGCTGTCGCGCCGGGTCCGCTCGGCGCAGCCTGCCGGGGGCGGGTGGCGGATTTTTCGGCTGGCGGCTTCGGTGTCTCGGGAACGATCAGTTCCGGCACCGGCGGCGGAGCCTGCAACTGCGCCTGCAGCGGTGGCGGGCGCGGGGTCGGCGGGGGCGCGTCGGCCAGCCAGTTCCCGGCGAGAAAGGGAGCGGCGTGAATGAGCAGCGACACACAGAAAGCAGGCAGCAGGAAACGATGCGTCCGGAGCATGAGAGAATGGCGCCTGTTCGCAGCGCAAACGGGAAGTCGGATGAAGGGAATGGCAGGCAGGCTGGTAGCGGCAATGATAATCGGGATGGTGCTGGTTTGCCCGGCCCGGGCCCAGACCTGGTTGGGCGGCGAGGTCCGCCTGCCCGATCCGGTGAGCTTCGCCAACCGGATGGAAATGGGCGACGTGGCGCAGGCCAAGGCCTGGCTGGACGCGGGCATGGCGCCGGATTTCATGGGCAGCCGGATCGGTTCCGGGCTGATGATCGCCGCCTGGGAGGGCAATATTCCGCTGATGCGCCTGTTCCTGTCGCGCGGCGCCAATCTGGGGCTGAGCAACGCCAACGGCGAAACGGCGCTGGCGCTGGCCGCCTGGCGCGGCCAACTCGAAGCGGTGCAGTGGCTGGTCGAACGCGGGGCGCCGGTCAATGCGCCACCGCGCCAGTGGTCGCCGCTGCATTACGCGGTGTTCGGCGGTCACGCGGCGGTGGTCGATTACCTGATGGCCAGGGGGGCAGACATCGATGCCCGCAGCACCAACGGCTCGTCGGTGCTGATGATGGCGGTGTACGAAGGGCACGAAGCGCTGGCTCGGCAACTGATCGAACGCGGCGCCAGGCGCGATGTGCGCAACGACTGGGGCGACGGCGCACTGGAATGGGCGATGCGTAACAACAATCTGGGTATCGCCCGCCTGGTCGGCGACCCGGAAAGCTACCAGCAGGCGCTCAACCAGCCCAAGGAACACTGGGGGACGCTGCAGCGCTCGCTGTTCCAGAGCCGCGAACTGGAAGCCTTGCTGGCGGCGCGCAAGCAACTGGAAGAACGCCAGATGTCGACGCTCGAGATCGATCGCCAGATTGCCGCCGAACGCGTCCGCATCGCCCGTCAGCAGGTCGAGCGACCGGTGGCGCCGCGGGCGACCGCGCTGGAAATCAGCGCCAGCCGCCAACGGCCGGACGAGCAGTCGGTGCGAGTGGTCGGCCAGGAGGGGAAGAAATCCTTCAAGGTGCCGCCGGCGACCTATTTCGGCAAGCCGAAGATGCCGCCCAAGGCGCCGGTGAAAAATTACTGAGACATGCCGTGCGGATTGCCAAGGCTGGCCGGCTCGGGCAGACTCTCGACGAAACGGGTTTCAAGGAGTGACGGGCATGCTGTATGTGGCGAGGGACGCCGAAGGGCGGGTTTGCGAGTTGCACCCGGTGCCGCTGGACGGTGCCACCGAGGAAGTCGCGGCCGACAACCCGGAAGTACTGCAATTCATCCATGAGCGCTGGCGGGAAAGCCAGCTCAATGAACTCGACCGGGATTTCGTCCGGGTCATCGAGGACACCATCGAGTTGCTGATCGCCAAGGGCGTCATCATGTTCACCGACCTGCCGCCGAAGGTGCAGGAGAAGATGTTGCGGCGCAAGGAAGTCCGCCAGTTCAACGGCTTCGAGACCGGTTACGGCGGCGACGACATCATCCCGTTGTAGGCGCCGTTTCAGGCGCCGCTTTCGCCCTCGGTCTGCAGCACCGCACGCACCAGTTCGGCCAGCGTGCGGGCGCCCATCTTGTCCATCACCCGGGCGCGATGGGCTTCGACGGTCTTCATGCTGATGTTGAGTTCGTCGGCAATCTGCTTGTTCAGCTTGCCGGCGACCACCAGATCCATCACTTCGCGCTCGCGCAGCGTCAGTTGTTCGAGGCGACGGTTGACCGCGCTGCTCTGACTGCGCCGCTGGGCATTCTGGCAATCGACGGCGAGGGCGCGGCGGATGCGCGACAACAGGTCCTCGTTGTGGAAAGGTTTTTCGATGAAGTCGCAGGCGCCGCGCTGCAGCGCGGCGACCGCCATCGGCACGTCGCCGTGCCCGGTGACGAAGATCACCGGCAGCGGCGAACCGCGCTGGCTGAGCAGCTCGTGCAGTTCGAGCCCACTCATTTCCGGCATCCGGACGTCGAGCACCAGGCAACCGCGCATGTCCTCGTGCCAGGCGGCGAGGAAATGCTCGCCGGACTCGAAGCAGGCGACGGCATAGCCTTCGCCTTCGAGCAGCCAGTGCATCGAGTCGCGCATCGCTTCGTCGTCATCGACGACGTAGATCACTTGCTGGGCTTCATTGCTCGGGTTCATCGCTTGCCTCCTGCGGCAGGGTGAAGTGGAAGGCGGTGCCGCCCTCGCGGCGTCTTTCCACCCACAGCCGGCCCTGGTGAAATTCTACGATGGAACGGCAGATTGGCAGACCGATGCCCATGCCGTCCGGCTTGGTCGTGAAGAAGGGGGTGAAGATGCGCTCGATGTCCTCGTCGGCGAGGCCGTGGCCGCGGTCGGCGATGCTCACCTCGACCATGCGGCTGTCGCGGCTGCGCGCCGAGATCTGCAGGCATCGCTGTTCCGCGGGCAATTCGCCCATGGATTCGATGCCGTTCTTGATCAGGTTGAGCAGCACCTGCTCGATCATGATGCGGTCGACGAAGACACGCGGCAGCTTGTCCGGCAGGTCGATCAGCAACTGGGTGCTCGAGCGCTGCGCCTCGATGTCGGCGAAGGCGCGCGTTTCGTCGATCAGCTCGGGCAGGCCGATCGCCTGCCGATGCGGCTCGCCCTTCTTGACCATGTCGCGCATGCGGCGAATGATCTTGCCCGCCCGCTCGGCCTGGTCGGAGGCCTTCTGCATTGCCGCCAGCAGGTCTTCGTTGCGGTAGTTGCCGGCTTGCATGCGCTTGATGCAGCCGGCACAGTAATTGGCGATCGCCGACAGCGGCTGGTTCAGCTCGTGCGCCAGCGACGACGCCATCTCGCCCATGGTGATCAGGCGCGAGGTCTGGTCGAGGCGCTTCTGCTGCTGCTGGGCGACTTCGTCGATGCGCTTGCGATCGGTGATGTCGGCGGCAATCTGGACGATCACCGTGCGCCCGTCGACCCAGCGGATGGCGCGCTCGTGCAGGTGGTACCAGTGGCCGGACAGGCGGTGGCGGACTTCGCCGTCGAACAGTTCGCAGGGCAGGTCGTCGGGCTTCAGGTTGCGCGGGTCGCGGCTCAGTTCGCCGGGATCGGGCCGACAGGCTTCGGTGACCAGCGCCGAATCGCGGCCGACGGCGTCGAAGCCGAAGATGTTCTGGAAGGCGCGGTTGGCGAAGAGGATTTCGCCGCTGTCGCTGGCGGCGACGTGCACCGCCGAATCGAGACCGTCGATCACCGTCTCGAAGCGTTCGTGGGCGCGTTCCAGTTCGAGGCGGGCGCGGCGCGGCTCGGTGATGTCGTTCATCGACGCCATCCAGCCGATCTGCCGGCCCTGGGTGTCGATCAGCGGCGAGAAGTAGAGGCGGACGTAGAAGCGCTCGCCGTTCTTGCGCATGATCCGCATCTCGAAGCCGCCGGGCGGCGCCTTGCCGGCTAGCGCCAGGTCGATGGTGTTCTGCAGGGCGGCGAATTCCTCCGGCGGCCAGTAGGGGTAGGGTGGTTTGAGGCCGACCAGCTCGTCCTCGTCGAAGCCGGTCATCCGGCAGAAGGCGGCGTTGACGAAGGTGATGCGGCCTTCCAGATCGATCGCCCGCAGGCCGGTGATCAGCGACTGCGACATCGCCAGGCGAAAGGCGTAGGCGGCGCGCAACTGCTCCTCGGTCTGCGCCCGGTGCTGGGCGTGGCGGCGCAACTGCAGCATGGCGACCGAGGTGATCGCGGTGAGCACGATGATCAGCAGCGCCGGCAGGAAGGTCAGCCAGGCGCCGCCACCGCGGTAGGCGACGATTTCCAGGCCGAGCCGGTTGTTTGGCAGGTTGAGGACGATGTGACCGGAAATCTCGCGGTCGCTCGGCTTGACCGAGGTATTGCGGAATACCTCGCGCTCCTGGGCGTCGAGCACGCTGAGGCTGTAGCGGGTGGTGAAGGCGGTCGGCAGCGAGGCGCGCAGCAGGCTTTCCAGCGACTGCAGGGCGATGAAGGCGCCGAGGTCGGCGCTGCTGCGCTGCACCGGGACGATGATGTCGTGCTGCGGCCGGCGGTCGATGTCCGGGTAATCGTCGGAAATCATCTCGCGGCGGATGCGCATGGCTTCCTGCAGCGCCGCCAGTCGGCTGCCCTGCAGACGTTCGCCGACATAGGTGATGGTCGATTCGTTGGGCGCCACCCATTCGACGTAGCCGTCGGTATCGACCCAGACGATGGCGAGGATTTCCGGGTTCTCCCGCACGTAGCGGCCGGCGCGGACCTGGAAGGCCTCGTAGTCGAGCTGCATGAATTCCTGGTCGCGGCCGAGCTGGGCGAGGAACTCGAGGTGGTTGAAGAGACGGTTCTCGAGCGTCCGCTCAGCCCAGTGCATGTCGCCTTCCAGCGCCGATTTGGCGGTGTCGCGTTCGCGCCACTGCAGGAGGCCGGTGATCACCAGCATGGCCAGCGCGAAGATGCCGATCGCCAGGTAGGGGGCGTTCAGCAGCCAGGGCTGGCGCGGCGAGGGAGCGGGCGGCTTGGGGAACATGACGGGATTCTTGGGCGGCCCGCCGGGATCGGCCATTGGTACTTACCCTTACTTGAGCAGGAAGTCGGCGAGCAGCGGCAGCAGGGCCGCCGTGAGCAGGCCGTTGAGGCCCATCGCCAGCGCCGCGAAGGCGCCCGACTGCTCGTTGATCTGGAAAGCGCGGGCGGTGCCGATGCCGTGCGCGGCGACGCCCATCGCGAAACCGCGGATCGCCGGGTCGTGCACGCGGATCGCCGCCATCGCCCGCTCGCCGACGATGGCGCCGAAGACGCCGGTGCAGATCACCAGCACCGCGGTCAGAGAGGGCAGGCCGCCGATCTTTTCGGCAATGCCCATGGCGATCGGTGTGGTCACCGATTTCGGCGCCAGCGAGGCCTGCGTCGCGCTGTCGGCGCCGAGCAGACGGGCGATGGCGACCGCCGAGACGACGGCGGTCGCGCTGCCCGCCAGCAGCCCGGCCGAGATCGGCAGCAGCAGCTTGCGCACGCGGCGGAACTGCAGGTAGAGCGGTACCGCCAGCGCCACCGTCGCCGGGCCGAGCAGGAAATGCACGAACTGGGCGCCGGCGAAGTAGGTTTCGTAGGCGGTGCCGGTCAGTCCGAGCAGGGTGCCGAGGATGGCCACCGCGATCAGCACCGGGTTGGCCAGCGGGTGCTGGCCGCTCTTGCGGTACAGCGCGTGCGCCACCTGGTAGGCAAGGAGGGTCACGGTCAGGCCGAGCAGCGGCGAGGCCGCCAGATAAACCCAGACTTCGCCGATCGGCCCGCTCATTTTTCTTCTCCTTCGCTCAGCCGCTGGCACAGACGCATCGTTCCCGCTGTCACCAGCAAGGCGGCCAGCGTGCTGAGCAGCAGCGAGGCGACGAGCGCCGGCCATTGCTCGCCGATGCGCGAGAAATGCAGGACGATGCCGGTGCCGGCCGGCACGAACAGCAGCGACAGGTGTTGCAGCAGGCCCTGGCTGGTGTGGCGCAGGTTCTCGTCGGGGCCGTCGCGCAGCACCAGCAGCAGGAACAGCAACAGCATGCCGGCGACCGGCCCGGGCACCGGCAGGGCGAGCCAGCGGACGAAGACTTCGCCGATCAGCTGGCAGACGAGGAGGAGGGAAAGGGCGGCGAGCATGGCGGCGTTCCTTGAAGCAAGGCCGTCAGTGTATTTGTGCCCGAATGTTTTGTTAATTGGCCGATTCGGCGAATGATCTTTTACGGATTGTCAGTAATCCTCATCGGTCGTCCACATCTCCGGCGTGAACCGGATCACCCGGTTGCGTCCGGTTTCCTTGGCCTGGTAGAGCGCCAGGTCGGCGAACTTGACCGCCTGCCAGAAGGTCGCGCTGTCGCCGGGGAAGTCGGCAATGCCGATGGAAATCGTCTTCTGGATCACCGTGCCGCCAATCTGCACCTTCATCGCCTCGACCTCGCCGCGGATCTTTTCGCCGATCAGGCAGGCGTGCTCGGCATTGCTGTCGAGCAGGATGATCAGGAACTCCTCGCCGCCGTAGCGGATCACCAGGTCGGAGGCGCGCACCGCCTGCTTGAGCACGCCGGCCAGCGCCTTGATCACGGTATCGCCGGCGTCGTGGCCGTAGGTGTCGTTGACCATCTTGAAGAAGTCGAGGTCGAGCATCATGATCGCCGCGTGCGCCCGCTTGCGCTGCACGCCGGCGATCAGCGTGTCGACGTATTCCTCGAGGAAACGGCGGTTGTTGAGGCCGGTCATCGGGTCGCGCAGCGTCGCATCGCGCAGGTTCTCCATCAGCCGTTTGGTTTCCAGCACCGGTGCGGTTTCCCGCAGGTAGACCTGGAGCAGCGGGGCGCACTCGTGCAGCTTCTTCTCCTCGTCCGGCGTGCACACGATCTGGACGATGCTGCCGACGGCACCCGACTGGATGATCGGGAAGCAGACGTGGCGCCGCGGCCCGACTTCCGGTGGCGGCTGGAAG
Source organism: Azonexus caeni (assembly GCF_048146105.1). Classification (NCBI taxonomy): domain Bacteria; kingdom Pseudomonadati; phylum Pseudomonadota; class Betaproteobacteria; order Rhodocyclales; family Azonexaceae; genus Azonexus; species Azonexus caeni. The sequence continues at coordinate 14,241 of NZ_JBKJAD010000034.1, read as the reverse complement.
GCGTAGCAGATTTCCGGGTTGTCGATGCCGTCGACCGGGTGGCCGGTGCGCCGCACCCGGCAGGCTTCCGGACGGACCAGGATTTCCGGGTCGCACCAGCGGCAGCCGTCGGCCGGGCGGCCGTCGACGATCAGGCTCTTCATCTGCTTCTTGTGGCTGAGGATTTCGTAGAGCGAGAACTCCTGGCGGCCGAACTCCTTCTGCAGCGTGCTGGAGAGGCGGGTGTAAATCTCCGACTTGGTTTCGTCTTCCTCGATCGCCTGCTTGAAATGCGCCGCCTTCGACAAGCCCTCGACCATGTCGATGGTCGCCGTCAGCAGGTTCTCGCCCGGTGTCGCCGGCCGCTCGGTGAGGCGGGCGACGCTGGTGCCGATGCGGTTCAAGCCGCTGTCGAGGAAGGCCAGCAGGCGGTTCATGTCGCGCGCGATCTGGCCGATTTCGTCCTTGGTGCGCTGCTCGATCTGCGTCTTGAAGTCGCCGTCGAGCGCCTTCTGCACCGCCGCTTCGACCGCCGCCGCGGTGTTCGAGATCGGCCGCAGCATGCGCCGGGCGAGCAGCACCAGCAGCACGGCGAACAACGTCACCGCGCCGGCGATGCCGCCCACCGTCAGCACCGCCTTGTCGCGCAGGCCGTCGATCGACATCGTCATGGTCACCGTGCCGAGCACGCTGCCTTCCGTTACCTGGTGGCATTGCAGGCAGTTCGGCGTGCCGTGGGCGGTGGCGATGTAGGGAATGGTGCCGCGGAAGAAGGTTTCGCCGTCTTCTTCGATGACGCCGAACGACGGCTTGCCGCTCGCCATCACCTGGCGTTCGATGGCGTCCGCCTGGCTTTCCAGGTTGAGGCCGCGGCCGAACTGGCGTTCGACTTCCGGCGAGCGGACGACGCGCGCCGAGCGCAGGCCCTGCACTTCGAGGATGCGTTTGAGGAAGCTCTCGCGGCGGTCGATGACGCCGTTGATCATCGATTCGGTCAGCGCCACCCGCACCAGTTCGCCGGCCGAGCGGATGTGGTCGGTCGCCGAGGCGATCGAGAAAGTGCGGAAGGCGTAGAGGCTGATAGCCACCAGCACGGCGAGCAGCGACACGGCAATCGCCGAAAAGAACAGCGTGACCTTGGTGTTGAGATTCACGATGACGATCCCGCAACACGGATTCGGAAGTGCGACATTATGTCCGAGCCGTCTTCTATTACGAAGGTGTTAAGGGGGGCGCCGCCGGAAAATCGCCGGCTTTGTTGATCAGGATCAAGCCGCCTTTCGCTGCGAACATCGCTTTGCATCGGGTCTCTGTCGGCGTTTATGATGATGTCAATTTCAACCCCGCCCGGAAGACATCGAGATGAACGCTTTGCCCTTCGCCAAAGGCCTCGGCCCGCTCGCCCTTGCCCTCGCCACGCTCAATCCCGCCCTGGCCGAAAGCCCCGGGCTGCTGCCCGCCCTCAACATCGACCTGGCGCAGACCACGGTCTCCGGCATCTCGTCCGGCGCCTTCATGGCCGTCCAGTTCGGCGTTGCCCACTCGGCCTCGGTGCGCGGCATCGCCGCCACCGCCGGCGGCCCCTACTTCTGCGCCGGTCAGGACGCCTGGGCCGGGGCCGGCGTCGGCAAGGCGATCGCCCGCTGCATGCAGGGCGATCCCGCCTATCCGGCGCAGCCGATCAGCGCTGCCGACCTCGACCACATGACCGCCGCCGCCCGCGCCTGGGCTGCCCGGGGCTTGATCGACCCGCTCGCCAACCTGGCGCGGCAACGTCTCTGGCTGTTCCACGGCAGCAACGACGGCGTCGTCAAGCAGCCGGTCAACGCCGCGCTTGAGCAGTGGTTCGCCGGCTTCACCCCGGCCAGCCAGCGTTTCATCCAGGACAGCTTCAACGCCGGCCACGCCCAGATCAGCGCCGCCTGCGCCGGCAGCACCTGCCAGCCCTGTGCCCGGACCGGCGGCGAGTTCATCAACGCCTGCTCGGCCAACGCCGAGGGCGCCCTCTACGATGCCGCCGGTGGTGCGCTGCAGATGTTCTACGGACCGCTGACGCGGACCGCCAGCGCGGCCCTCGGCGCCAAACCGCAAGCCTTCGATCAGCGCATCCACACCCGGCGCGCCGGGGCCGCCGTCGCCCCGCTCAAGATTTCGCTGGCCGACCAGGGTTACGTTTACGTGCCCAAGGACTGCGCCGACGGCGCCGCCTGCCGCCTGCACATCGCCTTCCACGGCTGCCAGCAACAGGCCGAAGCGATCGGCGAGGCCTTCGTGAACAAGGCCGGCTTCAACGAATGGGCCGACGCCAGCCGGATCGTCGTCCTCTACCCGCAGACGGTCGCCGCCGTCGCCCCGCCGCAGACCCCGCTCAACCCGCAAGGCTGCTGGGACTGGTGGGGTTACAACGATTTCGGCTGGGACATGGCCGGGCATTACGCCACCGCCGGCGGCGACCAGATCGCCAGTGTCTGGCACATGGCCGAACGCCTGGCCAGCGGCCGCCGCGCCGCGCCGCCGGCGCCGTCCGCCGCTGCGCCCGAGTTGCGCGTTGCCGACCGCGCCGACAACCAGATCGTCCTCGCCTGGCATCCCGTTCCCGGCGCCAGTCTCTATCGGCTGCGCCGCGACGGCGTCGCCGTCGCCGAAATCGCCGCCGAGCAGGCGCCATCCTGGGTCGATAACGGCCTCCAGCCGGACACCGCCTACACCTATCGCCTGCTTGGTGTCGACGCCGAGGGCCGCGAAACCCCGCTCGCCAATACCCTGATCGTCCAGACCGCCAAGTCGCCCGCCGCCTGCGACCCCTATTTCTCGCTGGCGCAGAACCAGGCGGTAACCCGGAAAAACCGGCCGACGCGCCAGACCTGTCCTTGATCGCCAGCGGCCGGGTCACTGCCCGGCTGGCGCCGCCCCTATAATGGCGGCCCAGACACCGCGCGCAAGGCTCGGGCAGCCGGCGCCTCCCCGGCCTGTCGCGTCGCCGTTCCCGGCGCCGTGGTGTCGCTACCGATCGCACAGGACATGGACGAAACGACACAACTATTCGAGGACGTCGCGCACTATTTCAGCCTCCTCGCCGACCCCACGCGCCTGCGCATCCTGTTCACCCTGTGCCAGGACGAACGCCCGGTCAACGACGTCGTCGAAAAGATCGGCCTCACCCAGGCCAACATCTCGCGCCACCTCAACATCCTCTTCCGGGCCGGCGTCCTCGGCCGCCGCCGCGACGGCAACCAGGTCTTCTACCGCGTCATCGACCCCAACTTCGTCGACATCCTGCGCACCGTCAGCGTCACCGTCGCCAGCCGGGATATCGGGGAATTTCTCGGTAGCGACGCCGCCGGCTGAAGCGGGCGCTCGCTTAATCCAGCCGGCATGGGAAGCCGAACGTCCCGATTGCGACCGCCTATAATGGCGGTCTCGCCGATATCTGCCGGACAACTTCATGCCCCTGCTCGACTGGCTCAACAAGAACCAAGCCCTACGGACCGCCGGCCGCGTCCCCTTCCGCCTGCTCGAAACCGTCTCCGCGCACGGCGACGTCGGCGGCGCCAGTAATGACAACTGGCTCATTCGCGGCGACAACCTGGAAGCGCTGAAAGCCCTGCTCCCCTTCTTCGCCGGCCGGGTCAAGTGCATCTACATCGACCCCCCGTACAACACCCGCAGTGCCTTCGAGCACTACGACGACAACCTCGAACACAGCCAGTGGCTGTCGATGATCTACCCGCGCCTCGAACTGTTGCGCGAACTGCTCGCCGAAGACGGCAGCATCTGGGTTTCCATCGACGACAACGAGGCGCACTACCTGAAGGTGGTGATGGACGAGGTGTTTGGACGGGGGAATTTTGTGGCTAATGTGGTTTGGCAGAAGAAATACGCCGTAGCTAACGACCACAAAACTATTGCGCCCATGCACGACCATATTCTGGTCTTCCAAAAAAGTGCTGCTTGGAAAAGAAATTTGCTGCCACGCACGGACGAAAAAGACCGGCAATATAAATTTGAGGATGACGCAGGGGTGTTTAGAGCCAGTGACTACACCTGTAACAAGACTTTTGAGGAACGGCCAAACCTCTACTATCCGATTCTTCAGCCCAACACCGGGAAGGAAATTTGGCCGAGCAAGACCCGCGTTTGGGCTTATTCACGCGAAGAGCACCAGCGCCACGTTGCTGAAGGATTTATCTATTGGGGCAAAGATGGCAAAGGCAATACGCCTTCATTCAAGCGTTATCGACACCTGTTAAAGAATGATGGTGTTGTTCCGCAAACCCTTTGGCAGCACGAGTTTGCCGGTCATACGGATGGTTCGCGGAAGGAGGTTCGGGAGGTTTTGGGAAGTCAGTCATTAGCAGATGATTTCATTACCCCAAAACCGGAGTTGTTGATTTCGCGTGTTTTACAAGTTGCCACCAACCCCGGTGACCTCGTCCTCGACTCCTTCCTCGGTTCCGGCACCACGGCCGCCGTCGCGCACAAGATGGGGCGGCGCTGGATCGGCATCGAAATGGGCGAGCACGCCGAAACGCATTGCCTGCCGCGTCTGCAGAAAGTGGTGGCGGGCGAGGCCGGCGGCATTTCGGCGGCGGTCGGCTGGACGGGCGGCGGCGGCTTCCGCTTCTTCCGCCTGGGCGAGGCGGTGTTCGAGGCGGACGGGCGGATCAATGCGGCAATCCGCTTTCCGACGCTGGCGGCCTGGGTCTGGTATCAGGAAACGCGCACGCCGTGGTCGATGCCCCCGCTCGGAATCGAACCGACGCCGCTGCTCGGCAGCCACGACGGCACCGCCTATTTCCTGCTCTACAACGGCATCCTCGGCGACCGCCGGCCACAGGGCGGCAATGTGCTGACCGGGCCGATCCTGGCGCTGCTCGACGCGCTGGCGCCGCCGACCGGGCCGCGGGTGATCTACGGCGAATCCTGCCGTCTGTCGCCGCCGCGCCTGAAGGCCGCCGGCATCGTCTTCAAGCAGATTCCCTACGACATTCGCGCCCGCTGACCGAAAGCCGACCATGAGCCTGATCCTCAAACACTATCAGCAGGAAGCCCTCGACGCGCTCGGCGATTTCTTCGCCCGCGCCCGCCACGCGCAGGACGAGGCCGGGCTCGACGCCGCCTTCCGCGCCGCGCTGGCGGCGCAGGAAATGGCGCCGTCGCAGATTCCGCCCTATCTCGGCCAGGGCTTCGCCAGCGCCGGAGCTTGCGTGCCCTATGTCTGCATCCGCATTCCCACCGGCGGCGGCAAGACCCTGCTCGGCACGCACGCGCTGGCGCTGGCCTGGCGCGAGTACGCCGAGGCGCGCAGCGCGCTGGAGCGGCCGGTGGCGCTGTGGCTGGTGCCGTCGAACGTGATCCGCGGTCAGACGCTGGCGGCGCTGCGCCAGCCGGGCCACCCCTACCGCGAGGCGCTGGAGGGGCATTTCGGCGTCGATGGTTTCCGCGTGCTCGACATCGGCGAAGCCGACCAGTTGCGCCCGCAGGATTTCGGCCAGAAGGCGCTGATCGTCGTCGGCACCTTGCAGACGCTGCGCGTGGACGACACCTCCGGGCGCGATGTCTATGCCTACAAGGAAGCCTTCGAGCCGCATTTCGAGCGGGCGCCGGATTTGCCCGGCTTCGAGCGCGTGACGGAGCGCGACCTGGAGGCGCAGCCCTACCTGACGCGTGCCGATCTCGGCAAGGTCAAGCGCAGTTTCGCCAACCTGATGTACTGGCACCGGCCGCTGGTCATCGTCGACGAGGCACACAACGCGCGCACGGCCCTGACCTACGACACCTTCGCCCGCCTCAATCCGGCGGCGCTGGTGGAAATGACGGCGACGCCGATGCGCAAGGGCGAACATCGCAGCAACGTGCTTTACCACGTCTCCGCCGAGGAGTTGAAGGCGGAGCAGATGATCAAGCTGCCGATCGTGCTGCAGACGCACCCGAATTGGCAGGAGGCGGTGCGCGACGCGCTGCTGACGCGCCAGCGCCTGGCCGCCGAGGCGGTCAACGAAGCCGACTACCTGCGCCCGATCCTGCTGCTGCAGGCCGAGGACAAGGCCGGCGAGGTGACGGTGGAGGTGTTGAAGCAGCATCTGCTGACGCAGGAACACATCGCCGTCGAGCGCATCGCCATCGCCACCGGCAACCAGCGCGAGCTGGACGGCGTCGATCTGTTCGACCCGGCCTGCCCGGTGGACGTGGTGATTACCGTCGAAGCGCTGAAGGAGGGCTGGGATTGTTCCTTCGCCTATGTCTTCTGCTCCTTGCAGAAGATCGGCTCCAGCCGCGACATGGAACAACTGCTCGGGCGCGTGCTGCGCATGCCGTATGCGCGGACGCGCAAGAGCCCGCTGCTCAACCGCGCCTATGCCCACCTGGCCAGCGCGCAGACGGCGCGGGTGGCGAACGAACTGGCCGACCGCCTGGTGGCGATGGGCTTCGAGGAGCTGGAGGCGGCGCAGGCGGTATTCCCCGGCGTCCTGCCCTTGTTCGACGACCTGACGGCGGGCGGTCTGCCGGCGCAGACGCTGGAACTGAGCTTGCCGGCGGTGCCGGCCTTCGCCGCCGACCTGGCAGGCAGCCTGCTGCCCGGTGCGCCGCGCCTCGACGGCGAGGAAATCGTCGGTCTGAGCTTGGTGCCGCAAGCGGACGGTGGCGTCACCGTGCGCTTCGATACGCCGCCGTCGCCGGCGGTGCGGAGCGCCCTGATGGACGCGGTGGCGGACAAGAAGGCGCGCGTTGAACTGGAAAAGCTGCTCGACCGCTTCGAGCTGCGCCAGCAGGCGGTGCTGGCGCCGTCGGCACGCGGTGTGCCGTTCGCGGCGCTGCCCTTGCTGTGTGTGCGCGACGCGCAGGGCGAACTGGACCTGGCCGAGAAGGAGGTCTTCCTCGATCTGGCCGGGTTCACGCTGGCCGACGAATCGCCCGAACTGCCGGCCTTCCGGCTGGATGAAGAGGCAGCGCCGGTGCTGCTCGACGTTGCCGACGGCCATCTGCGCATCGAACAGGAAGCCGCGCGCTACGCGGTGAATCTCGACCTGGTGCCGACGGAAATCACCGAAAACGACCTGCTGCGCTGGTTGGACGAACGCCTGCGCGACTCCGGGCTCGGCCAGAGCGAGCGCCTGGCCTGGCTGGCGCGGGTGCTGCGCTGGCTGCAGCGCGAAGGCGGTTACACGCTGACGGCGCTTTACCGTCATCGCAGCCGGCTTTGCGAGGCCTTGCTGGAACGGCTGCGGGCGCTGCTCGCCAGCGGCCGCCAGCGCGGTTTCCAGCAGTCCCTGCTGGGCGACGAGCCGCAAGCCGGGATCAGCGCCGATTACCGCTTCCGCTTCCAGCCCGGCGCCTACCCGGCGCGGCCGCCGTACTATCGCGGGCGTTTTGTCCTGAGCAAGCATTACTACGGGGTGATCGGCGATCTCTGCGATCCGCCGCCGCGCCAGACCGACCACGAGATGTTCTGCGCCGACGCCATCGACAAGTCGGCAGCGGTACGCCACTGGGTGCGCAACCTGCCCGGCAACCCGGAGTTCTCCTTCTGGCTGCCGATTCCGAGCGGCCGTTTCTATCCGGATTTCGTCGCCGAACTGAACGACGGCCGTGCGCTGGTCGTCGAGTACAAGGGCGAGGGCTACAAGAGCAACGACGACTCGGTGGTCAAGCGGCAGATTGGCGAAACCTGGGCCAGGGTTTCCGGCAACCTCTTCCTCTTCGCCGTTGAACGCGACGCCGACGGGCGCGATGTGGCGGGGCAGTTGCGGCAGCTGCTGGGGAAAAACATCGCTCTGGTCGAGCATACGCCGGTACGCCTGGTGCGTGCGTTGACGAGCGAGGGACATGCCTTGCCCGCCGGTAAGGACGGCACAGTGGTTTCGGTCTACGGGCAGGGCCAGGCGTATGCGGTCGAATTTCTCGACGTGGATGGCGAAATGGCGGTGCTGACGATTGCCGCCGCTGATCTGGTGGCGGGCTGAGCCGAAGCCGACAAAACTGCCCGATGCCGAGCACAGTTTGGTCGAGGAACGAAAAATCCGCGAATACCTGCTCAACCCTGAACATCCGCAAGGCGCGGCCAAGGCCAGGTTTTTCTCGGCACGCGGTTTCGGGCTCGCCGACTGGCCGGTATTCGCCGCCGCGCTGAGCGAGCAGGGGCGACGCAATCAGGTAACCTTGGTGACGCCGACCCCATGGGGAACCCGCTATCAGGTCGATTGCCATTGCCCGACGCCGGATGGCCTTAACCCCTGCATTCGGACGGTCTGGGAAGTTGCAGGGGGTGGGGCGCCGCGTTTGATTACGTCACACCCGATGAACAAGCTGCCGTCGGCATAGGCGGAAAATTTGCGGGGTGTTGCCGGTGATCGTTGGTTCGCAGTTCGCAAACTGCGAACTTGCGGCCCTTGTTCTGATCGACGGTCTGGGTGTCAGCCGGAGAGACGCAACAAAAAAGCGCCGGGTTGCCCCGGCGCTTCTTCATTCTCTGTCGGAGTCGGGCGTCTGGGCGCCTTTTTTCCGGGTACTGCTTAGGCCATCGCCTCGTACAGCGGCAAGGTCAGGAACTCCGGGTATTCCGGGGTCAGCGACATCTTGTCGAAGATTTCGGCGGCCTGGTCGTAGGTGGCCGTGTCTTCGCCTTGGGCGGTGACGGTGGCTTTTACCTTGGCGAGTTCTTCGACAATCATCGGGCGAACAAGTTCCACAGAAATTTTGCGGCCGTCGTCGAGGATACCCTTGGGCGAAACCACCCACTGCCAGACTTGCGAACGGGAGATTTCGGCGGTGGCGGCGTCTTCCATCAGGTTGTGGATGGGGACGCAGCCGTTGCCGGCCAGCCAGCTACCCAGATAGTGGATGCCGACGTTGATGTTGTTGCGCAGGCCGGCTTCGGTGATCGGGGTGGTCGGGCGGAAGTCGAGCCACTGTTCGGGGCCGAACTTGCCTTCAACCTGCTTCTCGAACTGGTTCGGGCGGTCGCCGAGCACCTTGACGAACTCTTCCATGGCGATCGGCACCAGGCCCGGGTGGGCCACCCAGCCGCCGTCGAAGCCGTCGTTGGCGTCGCGGGTCTTGTCGTGACGGATGCCGGCCAGCGCCTTCTCATTGGCCACCGGGTCGTTCTTGATCGGGATCAGCGCCGACATGCCGCCCATCGCCGGGGCGCCGCGCTTGTGGCAGGCCTGCACGAGGGCCAAGGCGTAGCCGCGCATGAAGGGCACTTCCATGGTGATGGCGCTGCGCTGGGCGAGGCGGAAGTCCTTGTTTTTCTTGAATTTCTTGATGCAGGAGAAGATGTAGTCCCAGCGCCCGGCGTTGAGGCCGGCGGAGTGGTTGCGCAGCTCATACAGGATTTCTTCCATCTCGAAGGTGGCCTAGGTTTTATCGAGCGTGAAGCCATGCTAAAGTCTTGTTGAACCATGTTGAACGAGGTGGAAAATGTCCTGTGTCACAGTCTCCAACAAAGGCCAGGTGGTGATTCCTGCCGACTTGCGTAAGCAGCTTGGAATTCTGCCGGGGAGCCAGGTTGATGTCTCCGTGGTCGACGACAAGATCGAGATATCCTTGCTCCATCCGGCCGGACATTCCAGCCATGAAAGCGGGTATGGCATGTTGAAGTACGCCGGGCCACCGCGCCGACTGGCTGATCTGGACGTTGCAGAACTGATGCGGCAGACCAAAGATGCGGATGCATCATGATCGCCGTCGATACTAATATTCTTGCCCGCTACTATGTTGACGATCCGAGCGATCCTGAGGCCGCTCACCAGCGTCCTCTTGCCGAACGCTTAATCAGGGAGTCGCCAAGCATCCATGTGCCGGTGACGGTGGTTTTGGAGTTCGCCTGGGTGTTGCGGGCTTTCTATTCCTTCGCATCGGAGGATTGTGCGCGCGCCATGGAGCATCTCATTGGCCTTCCCAACGTGCAGGTGGAGGATTGGCCTGCAGTTCAGGAAGCTTTGCGCTTTCATCGCGAAGGCCTTGATTTTGCAGATGCGCTCCATGTTGCACGTAGCAAGAAGTGTGACCGTTTTTACACCTTTGACGACAAGAAATTTGCCCGGCGGGCGGTGAAGTTGGCGGTGCTCCCGGAGGTGGTGGTGCCGTGATGCGCACGGCAACGACTTCGGTACGCAGTCGTAATGATGGTGAGGATTTTCACCTGCTATGGACGGCTCGGCGTGCCTTGCGCATGCTGAACAAGAGGTTTGGCCTCGTCGCGGTGAGCATTGAGGGATGTTCGGGGCTCGATGAGGCGATTGCAGATCATCCTGCCGAACTCATTGTTGATACCGCCGAGTATTACGGTAGCGAAGATTTCGCTCTTGCTGATCGAGTTGAATACGTTCAACTCAAACATTCGACGGTACGGACGGAAGAGTTTTGGACTGCTGCGACACTGGCAAGCACAGTGGCGAAGTTCGCAGCACTATTTTTGCGGCTTTGTGAAACGCATGGTCAGGATGTTGTTGCCGATAGGCTCCGCTGTGTATTCGTCTCGAATCGTCCTATTGACCCTCGTTTACAAGATGCCTTGGATCGGCGTTTGGGCGGAGAAGATGGTGATGAGGATTCTCCGCTCCTCTGTTGGGAAGCCCTGTCGGGGTTGGATGCGTTCCAATTCATTTGCTTCCTTCGGCTGCTCCAGTTGAAGGGGTGCGAGCCGAACTGCGTTTCCCAAGACAATAATTTGCGAGGGGAACTGGCGTGCCTTTCGCCAAAATCTCTTGATGAGAATTTCCGCGATAGTCTCGTCGAATTTGTCCGTGCCCGGACATTGAGCAAATGGGCACATGACCCTGTTATCCGCCAGGCTGCTTTGCTCAATTGCCTAGGGGTGCGTTTACCAGAGAATATGTTTCCCGCGCCGTCGACCGTCGTCAATGTGCGTGGGGTGTTGCCTCGTCGCCAGGAAGCTGCGATTGCGGAGGCAATCACAAGAGCACATGCGCCAGTACTGATTCATGCTGCTGGCGGTGTGGGCAAGTCGGTACTTGCTGGCCGACTATCGGAACTGATGCCAAAGGGTTCGGTAACGGTCGTCTTCGATGGATTCGCTGGTGGCGATTACCGGAAACCAAGCCAGCCTCGGCACTTGCATGCTCAGGGCTTGGTGCAAATTGCCAACGAACTGTCCGAGCAAGGACTGTGTGATCCCTTGCTGCCAAGGAATGCTGCACCACACGAATACCTGCGGGCCTTCATGCTGCGCCTGGAGCAAGCCGCTATGGCGGTCAGGCAACGTCATTCCGATGGATTGGTTCAGATCGTTTTGGATGCTGCTGACAATAGCGAAGATGCGGCCAGAGAGCGAAATGATGGAGCCTCATTCGCCAGGGATTTGGTGCAAGAGAGTTTGCCGGCCGGCTGTCGGTTGGTGTTGCTGGCGAGGACTGAGCGGCGGGATCGTTTTCCCCGGCGAGCTCATGGAACAATCGAAATCCAGCTTGAGCCCTTCGATCCGGACGAGACAGCGAAGCATCTGCGCATTACGTTTCCCGAGGCGGATGCGGGAGCGGTGTCCGAGTTTCATCGTTATACCGGAGGCAATCCCCGAATCCAGTTTTATCTGTTGAAGCGGGGAGCCTCTTTGCGTGATCTGCTCGCGCGTTTGGGGCCAGGCAGGCGGTCGGTCGATGAGCAGATTGGGTTGGAACTGGAAGATGCGTTGGCGGTACTCCGGGGGCATTCCGGTGATGAAGCCGGGATCAATGCCTTGTGTGTTGCCCTAGCAGCTTTGCCTCCTCGCGTGCCAATCCGGGTATTGTCTAAAGCGGCAGGCGTGCAGGAGTCTGCCATCGCGAGCTTTGTCGCTGATCTCGGGCAGCCATTGTTGTGTTTGGACGGATTTGTTCAGTTTCGTGATGAGCCTGTAGAAAGATGGTTTCGGGATAGCTTCTGCAGCGAGCCTGCAGATTACGAGCGCCTGATTACCAAGCTTAGTCCTTGGGCCGACAACGATGCTTATGTTGCCTCTGCGTGGCCAGGTCTGCTTTTTCACGCGAATCGCCATGAGCTACTTTTCAGCCACGCCCTCGGTTCCGAACCGGATATCAAGGACTCTCTTGAGCGGCGTGCCATTGTGCGGGAGCGCCTTCGTTTTGGTTTGAAGGTGGCTCACCAGAAGAGCGATCACATCGCCATCGCTAAATTGTTGTTGCGCATGGGCGAAGCTGCGGCAGCCGAGTCGCGTCAACGGGATCTGCTGTTTGCCAATGACGATTTGATTGCTGCCTTGTGGCCCCCTGAGCGGGTGCGAGAAACCGTGTTTCGGCAACGAGCCGGCGGTTGGTATGGCGTTGCTCACGCTCGTTATGCAGCCATGCTGGCGCCAAATTCCGACTATCTTGCTGAGGCAAGACAGTCACTCCGATTGGCTGACGAGTGGTTGGATGAATGGGCTGAGCTACCACCTGACGATAGACGAAGCGCTGGAGTCGATGAGGACGATGCTGCCGCCTTTGCGCGAGCAATTTTGTTTCTTTTGGGCACAGATGATTGTGTCGACTGGATAGTGCGCTGGAAAAACGCTGCATTCCGATTCCGTACCGCTCTTAGTTTGGCGACTAGCCTACTCGATAGGGGCGACGAATCACTGGTTCAAGCACTCATACAGTCCGCATCCGACGAGGCTCATGTTGGGTTGGGCTTTCTCTGTGCGTTGGCCGATGCGGGCGGGGCTCCATCGCGGGAGGTCGTCGGTCGTATGGTGGATGCTTGGGGGGCTCTGGAACTGGAGCCTTCAGGGGACGAGATTTATTCGGGAAAATTAACAGAACAACAGGGCCTCATCATTCTGGCTGAGGTAATGGCGCATGTTGGCTTGGGCAAAGAGGTCGTACTTGCTCACCTTGTGCGCTTCATGCCTGATTTACCCGAATATCTTGGCTCTGACTCGATCGACTTCATGAATGGACGTTCAGCTTTCCTGCTGCGTGCATACACCCTCAAAGCAGCCTTGAATGGAGCTGAGCTGTCTGCGGAAGAGTTGATGCCATCTCGACTTAAACGTGACGGCAAACCGCGGGCCCATGACCACGAAACCGATAGTTTTCAGCGGGTCTATGGCTTGCTCACGCCTTGGTATCAATTGCGCGCAGAGTCATTGCTTGGACGATACGGCTCAAATGAACTGAAGCAGAGGGCGAGGCAACTGGCAGATTCGCGCGTAGGCCACGCTGCGGACTGGTCTTGGCGGGAGGATGCAAGTTTTTTAGCCAATCATATTGCCCTGCTTTGGTGGGATGCATTATCGATTGTCAGGGCAGTAGATAGTGATGAAGTTGGAGCTATCGAGGGCTGGCTGGCGAAAAAATCCCGCTTTGTATTCGCGACGACCTGGAGCAAGTTGGCCTGGCGGGCTGCCCGTACCGGCTTGAGTGATCTGGCGTTGCTCTTTTGCGGGAGAGCCAGGGGGCTGATTGCCGACAGCCGAGAGCATGCAACGATAGAGGCTCAGTCGTGGCTCGATTTGGCGCGGGCAATTCTGCCTGTGTTTCGAGATGAAGCTGCAGCGTGCTTTGAGATCGGGCTGGGAATACTGGAAGCTCGATTGGGCGACGAGTCGCGAGACTGGCTTGATGTGCTGCTGGAAATTGCCAAGCGGGGTGAGGAAATTGGGACTCCACATCCGGAGTTGGCATACCGATTGGCTCGGGCGGCAGAGTTCGTCCATGAAAACAACGATCACAAGTTTCCTTGGGCAGCAGTTTCTGGGGCGGTTGCTCACTTATGTCCTGCTTCGGCTTTAGCGCTTGCGGGGCGCTGGGCAGATCGGGATGTGGCAGATATTTCTTCTACAGTAACTGGCATTCTGCCTCTGCTTGTGAGCGATAAGCATGTCTCCTGCGGTCAAGGGCTTTCCCTTTGGAAACTGGCGAGCGACTGGCGTCGTGGGGAATTGCTTGAGGCTTGCCTTTCTCGAACACCGAGTCTGACGGACCGTGAAAGCTTGCTTGCTGGATTTGTCAATGAATTGGCGTTGGAAGCACCTGACCGATATGAGGCTGAAAAGCTAAAGCTGGTCGCAGACCAGTTTGGCCTGACGTCGGAAAAACTGGATCAATTGCTCAGTCGACCGCTCGATCGTGAGACACGTCGCCAACGCAATTCCTTGGCTCGCCTTGATGTGTCGCCAAAGGAACCCTTGCCGCTAGCAGCCTGTCGGACTAACTCTTTCCTGATGGGATAATGGCAGCGAGCCAACCGAACCGAGCCAGAGAGATGAGCCGTTTCCATCCTGTTGACCGCCAGACCGGCTACCTTTTACCGCCCTCG
>NZ_JBKJAD010000033.1:0-31035 GCF_048146105.1 Azonexus caeni | reverse complement strand
CGTTTTTTCTGCCGCCTCAAGCAATTCCGCCGACTGGCAACTCGCTATGAAAAACTGGCTACGCGCTTCAACGCATTCTTGCAACTTGCCTGCGCTTACATCTGGCTAATGTGAACACGCCCTAGCGAAAGCAAACAAATGCCCCCGCCTGCTTGTCTAGCCTCGTGACTTCTCGAGCGGCAAGAGACTGAGCGCGGCAACCGTTCGGTCCTACATCCAGATCGCCTGAAAAACGACGTCTCGGATGATCTTTATCTTTACTTCACCTATATAGTCGATATTGTCCAACTCATCGTCCGTGGCATTAGCTAGCTTTCCGACAGTGGTCATACCCGCCGTACGCAGTCGCTGAATGATTGGTTCGGTCAACCCGTAGGGATACGCGGAGGACCGACCAAGCACCTTGATCTCTCTGTCCAAGATAGCAAGACCAGTCTCTTCCGGCAGTTGGGGTAGTTTGATGTGATGGAAGCCCATACTGGCGACATGCAACTCGGCGGGCTCACTACCTCCTTTCACCCACTCCTCAACCATTTCGAAGGTAAGGCGCTTGCTAGGCGTTGAGTCGAGCAGGCTACACAGATTCACCGCATAGATTGGTCCACGACCTCCCGACTTGAGAGCGCGTGAAGCCTCACGCTTTGCGACAAATCCAAGATACTCAAGAATCTCAAAAATCTTGAGATACTGGCTTACAAGTTGCCGATGGATCAGAACACGATCCTGAGCAATCGAGCGGAGACCGGCCTTCACAGGCTTTGTTTCGTGCTCCACGATCGCCTCCATTACCTCACGAGCGGGCTCGATGAGGGCTTCATAGATTCCCAGCTTGGGCGCCACCTCTTCCATCAGAGGCCAGAAGTAATCCGATGCCATGTCGAGCATGCATTGCTGCAGATCGGGGATGCCAATCTTTTCTTTGGCTTCAAACCGGTTACATGCCAAGATAAACCCACGAAGATTTCCTACAACTGCTCGCCCAAGTAGATTGGCAAACTCTGAAGGAGTGAGCCGATCAGAGAAGGATGAACGTTCGGCCAAGCGTGGATAGCGAGCCTTCACGACATCAGGGAAAAAATCATGGGACGATGAGACATCAGATCGGCCAATGTCGATTACCGTCGAGTCATTGAAGACATCAAATCGAACGCCGAACTTGGTGACCCCTGGATAAATCGAGGCTTTGCAGGATATGAGATTGCTTGAGATCGTGCGGAACAAATCGAAAAACACTTCAAGCGGCTTCTCTCGACCAATGTGTGCAGCGTCATCAAACAGCAACACTACCCGCTTGCCAAGTGACTGAGCTAGCGTCGTCAAACCAAGCTGCAGCGAGGCTTGGTCTACCGCTGCCGGGAAGTCCTGCCCGATACTGCGTTCCTGAAGCTCTTTTTGAATCGCTTGTGACAGAAGTATGCAAAAGTGCCCAATGTACTCTTGGCCGTCAGACTGGAGCAGCGGAAGATGGCGCAGACTTACGTAGATGGGCAAGATGCTTGTAGAAGCTTTCATCCGTCGAGAAGCTTCAATCAGCAGGGCACTTTTCCCGCTTCCACGCCCCCCCCGAATAAGGACGGGCCCATGAGCGCTCAACTTCCGGATGATGAGTTCATCGTAACTTGAGAAGCTGTGGATTTTCTCGAACTCGGCAGGAGGGCACTCTTCTGCAGCTAGGATTAGGCTGGGGTCGGCTTCAGTGTTGTCAAAGTTATTCACGGTACGAGCCTTCTGATGGCTTTATATGCATCAACTGCAACGTTTGGGTCGAGAGACGCGTATGCGGTATGAACGAAGTGCGACGCCAAGCCGAGATGCGTCACAAGGAGGATTGCCTCTCGAATCGAATTTTTGACAGTCGGCTCGTCGAAGAGGAGTGCGCTCGTAAAGAATTCCCAGTGGACGCCCTTCGAGAGGGTTGAATAGAGCTGCGCGCTACGCCCTTTGGTTTCATCAATGAATCGATCCGGATCCAAACTTAGGATATCTGTCAGAAGGGGGTCATGCTCGAGTGTCGTCACATGATCCAAAAGGCGGGAAATCGCAGGCTTCCAAAAAATATGATCAAAGTGCTTTGAGAACAAGGCCCGGCTAATTTTGGGAAGATCATGATCGGCATTCCATAGAACATTATTTTGCTTGTCATCGGGAATGACATCCCCTGTCCAGGAAAACGCTGACTTAACCCGCTTGCCGTACTCGTATTCTGGCTGTGCTTGGAATTCGCTTAAGTACAGCATTCGAAATGAATCAAGGCGACCAACAAGCGCTGCACATCCGTTTTCAAGCAGTACCCGGGCACAGAAGGGTCCATAACTTAGGGTATCGTCGGTGGCGTCGTCAGCAAGAAACCTTACCGCACGAGACGAAAATCCCTTGATTGAGCTCGAAAGCTGATTAAGTGCGATACCAGCTGTCCCATCTGCACCATCGCCGCATAGTAAAAGTGCCAATTCGTTCATAGGAAAAGGGTTTTACGCATGCTGAGTCTCGGCGGTAGGAGGAAAAGCAACTCTCAGCCAGTGCTGAACCCGACTAAGAAGGGACTTAAAGGAAGTCATGGGGTAATTTTGCCATTGTACTGCGGTTGGATTTCGCATGCATCGGCTGAGAAAGTCAATCATCATCGCTATTGATTGCCCGAAGATCCATGTGCTGCGGGATTAATGACTGTACCCGCTGCTTAACGGACCTTCGCGGGACTCTGTCGTGCTGTCCGCTTCGGCCGAGGACTTGCCAAAGGGTTTGCCTGCCCCCCCCAGTTCGGAGCTGACTGCATAATGAACCAAGGCCTGCTTTTCAGGCAGGCCTTGTTGGGTTTCAGTTTCCGACGGAAATCATTTTCTGCGACGGACTTGATTTTCCGCCTTCAGAACCGCCTCACCAGCTCGCCTCGCGTTCCGGCGTTGCGGTGATCTTGTGGATGCTGAGGTCGGCGCCTTCGTATTCTTCTTCCTGGTCGAGGCGCAGGCCGAAGACTTTCTTCAGCAGGCCATAGACGGCGAAGCCGCCGGCCAGGGCGATGGCGATGGCGAGCAGGGTCATCAGCAGTTGCGGCATGAAGGCGACGCCGCCGGCGCCGCCCAGCGCCTTGCTGCCGAAGATGCCGGCGGCGATGCCGCCCCAGGCGCCGCACAGGCCGTGCAGCGGCCAGACGCCGAGGACGTCGTCGATCTTCCAGCGGTTCTGGGTCAGCGTGAACATGACGACGAACAGGGCGCCGGCAACCAGGCCGACGACCAGCGCGCCCATCGGGTGCATCAGGTCGGAGCCGGCGCAGACGGCGACCAGGCCGGCGAGCGGGCCGTTATGGACGAAGCCGGGGTCGTTCTTGCCGAGCACCAGCGCGGCGAGGATGCCGCCAACCATGGCCATCAGCGAGTTGATGGCGACCAGGCCGGAGATGTTCTCGATGGTCTGCGCGCTCATCACGTTGAAGCCGAACCAGCCGACGGTGAGAATCCAGGCGCCGAGGGCGAGGAAGGGAATCGACGAGGGCGGGTGCGCCGACATCCGGCCGTCCTTGGTGTAGCGGCCGTAGCGCGCGCCGAGGAGGAGCACGGCGGGCAGCGCGATCCAGCCACCCATGGCATGCACCACGACGGAGCCGGCGAAATCGTGGAAGGGCGCACCAAAAGTGGTCGTCAGCCAGTCCTGGATACCGAACATCTTGTTCCAGGCGATGCCTTCATAGAAGGGATAGACGAAGCCGACGAGCAGGAAGGTGGCGGCCAGTTGCGGGTAGAAGCGGGCGCGCTCGGCGATGCCGCCGGAGATGATGGCGGGGATGGCGGCGGCGAAGGTGAGCAGGAAGAAGAACTTGGTCAGTTCGTAGCCGTTCTTCTCCATCAGCGTATCGACGCCGCTGAAGAAGTGGATGCCGTAGGCGATGCCGTAGCCGACGAAGAAGTAGGCGATGGTCGAGATCGCGAAGTCGGTCAGGATCTTGACCAGCGCGTTGACCTGGTTCTTCTTGCGGACGGTGCCGACCTCAAGAAACGCGAAACCCGCATGCATGGCGAGCACCATGATGCCGCCGAGCAGGATGAAAAGAACATTGCTGCCGGAATGAAAGCTATCCATGAAAACCTCCAGAACGAATCCGGCCTGGAAAGCAAGCACCATTCCAGTGCATTATTTTCTTTTCAAATCAGGGCATTGAATTTTGCACCAAGTTGAAAAGCGCACCTCTATCGTGCATTGCGGGGCACACGCGCCCCGCAATCGTGCATTACCTCAGTCCAGCGGGTAGCCGCGCGGCAGCAGCACCCACATGCGGCCGCGCTGTTTCATGCGCCCGGCGAGGTTGCCGGCTTCCTTGCCGAAGCCCCAGAAGAAGTCGGCACGTACCGCACCGCGGATGGCGCCGCCGGTGTCCTGGGCGAGCATCAGGCGGTTCAGCGGCTGCGCCGAATTGGGGCGGGTGGTGGCGAGGAAGACCGGCGCGCCAAGCGGGATCGAACGCGGGTCGATGGCGATGCTGCGTTCGGCGGTGAGCGGCACGCCCAGTGCGCCGAGCGGGCCGTCGTCGCTGGCCGGCATTTCGCGGAAGAAGACGTAGCTGGGGTTGGCGTTGAGCAGTTCGTCGAGGCGCGCCGGGTTGGCCCGCGCCCAGGCCTGGATGCCCTGCATCGAGGCTTCTTCCAGCTTGAGGTCGCCACGGTCGACGAGCAGGCGGCCAATCGAGCGGTAGGGGTGGCCGTTCTGGTCGGCGTAATTGACCCGCAGCAGGCTGCCGTCGGGCAGGCGGATGCGCCCGGAGCCCTGGATCTGCAGGAAGAAGAGTTCGACCGCGTCATCGACCCAGGCCAGCGTCCTGGCCGGCAGGCGCTTGCCCTGGGCGGCGATCTCGCCGCGCGACCAGTAGGGGACGACCTTGTTACCCTCGATCCGGCCGCGCACGCGCTTGCCCTTGAGTTCCGGGAAGAGGTCGCCGAGTTCGACGGTCAGCAGGTTGTCCGGCACGCCATGCACCGGGTAAAGGTTGCGCTTGTCGCGCTGGCGGCTGCCCTGCAGCAGCGGTTCGTAGTAGCCGGTGATCATGCCTTCGACGGCGCTGCGGTCGTCGGTCGATACCGTGTAGGGCTGCATGACGTTCTCGAAGTAGCGGCGGATCGCCTCGGCGGACCGGGCGTCGACCTCGGCGGCGTGGGCGCAGG
This sequence comes from Azonexus caeni, assembly GCF_048146105.1. Lineage (NCBI taxonomy): Bacteria > Pseudomonadati > Pseudomonadota > Betaproteobacteria > Rhodocyclales > Azonexaceae > Azonexus > Azonexus caeni. The sequence goes on along the minus strand of NZ_JBKJAD010000033.1, from coordinate 25,879 downwards.
CCTGCTGCCAGGGGGCGCCGCCGGCGCGGCTGCGCAGCGCCTGGCAACTTTTCAGGAAGGGTTGCCAGGCGGCGCTCAGGTCGTCCTCCTGCCAGCCCGGCAGGTCGCTCCAGGCGGCCAGCGTGAACACCCGGCTGAACGCCGGGGCGGCCGGCTTTTCCGCGGCGGCCTCGGCGCAAGGCGGACAGTCCGGCGCCTTGGCCGCGCCTTCCGGCGAAACGGTACGCGGCGGCACGGCGCAAGCGGCCAGCGCCAGGGTGGCGGCGAGGATGGCGGTTTGGAGTTTTGACATGGCTTTGGTTAGAGTGATCGACTTTTCCCGAGTATACCTGTGACGATGATCGATCCTGCCCAACTCGAACGTTTGCTGAACCGCGCCGAACACGTCCTGTCCCGCCTCGAAGGCATCCTGCCGCCGCCCCCGGCACAGCCCGACTGGGCCGGCGCGGTGGCTTTCCGCTGGCGCAAGAGCGGCGGCCGCGGCTGGCTGCAGGGCGTCGCCCACCCGCACCCGATCCGCCTCTCCGACATCGAGACGGTCGACGACCAGAAGGCGCGCATCGTCGCCAACACCCGCCAGTTCGTCGCCGGCCACGGCGCCAACAACGTGCTGCTGACCGGCGCCCGCGGCTGCGGCAAGTCGTCGCTGGTGAAGGCGGTGCTCAATGAATTTTCAGCCGACGGCCTGCGCCTGATCGAGGTCGACAAGCACGACCTGGTCGACCTGCCGGACATCGTCGACCTGGTCGAAGGACGGCCCGAGAAGTTCATCATCTTTTGCGACGACCTCTCGTTCGAGGCCGGCGAGACCGCCTACAAGGCGCTGAAGTCGGTGCTCGACGGTTCGGTCGCGGCGCCGCCGGCCAACGTGCTGATCTACGCGACGTCCAACCGCCGCCACCTGATGCCCGAATACATGGCGGAAAACCTCGAGGTACAGCGCGTCGGCGACGAAATCCACCCGGGCGAGGCGGTCGAGGAAAAGGTCTCGCTGTCCGAGCGCTTCGGCCTGTGGATTTCCTTCTACCCCTTCTCGCAGGACGATTACCTGGCGGTCTTCGCGCACTGGGCGCGACAGTTCGGGGTCACCGAGACGGTGATCGCCGGCAGCGAGCGCGAGGCGCTGAACTGGGCGCTGTCGCGCGGTTCGCGCTCGGGCCGGGTGGCCTGGCAGTTCGCCCGCGACCTCGCCGGCCGCCAGCCGGAGGGCGGCGCGTGAGCGACATCGTTGAAGTCGCCGCGGCGGTGATGCTGCGCGCCGGCGGCAGCGAGTTCCTGCTCGCCCAGCGCCCGGTGGGCAAGGTTTACGCCGGTTACTGGGAGTTTCCCGGCGGCAAGGTCGAACCCGGCGAAAGCGTGCGCGACGCGCTGGTGCGCGAACTGCAGGAAGAACTCGGCATCACCGTCACCGCCTGCCACCCCTGGCTGACCCGCCGGCATGTCTATCCGCACGCCACGGTGCGCCTCAATTTCTGGCAAGTCACTGCCTGGCAGGGCGAAATCGGCATCACCGCGCCGCTCGAACACAGCGCGGTGGACTGGCAACGGCGCGGCACGGCGGCCAGCGTCGCCCCCATCCTGCCGGCCAACGGGCCGATCCTGAAAGGTCTGGCGCTACCCGAGACGATGCTCATCTCGTCGCTCGACGAAACGACGCCGGCGGCCTGGCTGGCGCGCCTGGAACGCCGCCTGCAGAGTTCCAGCGACGTCCTGCCGCCGCTCGTCCAGGTACGCGACAAGACGCTGCCGGCAACGGCGCGCGCCGCCTTTGCCGCTGCCGTGGTCGAACTGGCGCACCGCTACGGCGCGCCAGTGGTGATCAACGACGACGCGGCGCTGGCTGCCGCCTGCGGCGCCGACGGCGTGCACCTTTCCGCAGCGAGGCTTGCCGATTGCAAGGAGCGCCCGGATTTCGCCTGGGTCGGCGCGTCCTGCCACACGGCGGCGGAAATCGCCCGCGCCGGCGAGCTGGAGCTGGATTACGCGCTACTCGGCCCGGTCATGGCGACGCCGACCCACCCCGAACACCCGGGACTGGGCTGGGCGGAATTCGCCCGCCGCGGCGCCGGCAACACGCTGCCGCTGTTTGCGCTGGGCGGCATGCGCGAGACGCTGCGCGACAGCGCCTGCCTGCACGGCGCCCACGGCATTGCGCTGATGCGCGGCTGGTAGGAAAGAAGAAGCGGCGCGCCGTTCAGCGCGGCGTGCTGCTGAAGTCGATGCCCGGCGCCGCGGTTTCCTCGTCGGTCGGCGCGCCGGGGATGGTGTAGCTTTCGCTCGCCCAGGCGCCGAGATCGATCTGCTTGCAGCGTTCGGAGCAGAAGGGCCGCCAGCGGTTTTCCGGCGACCACGGGGATTCCTTGCCGCACTGCGGGCAGCGCACGAGACGGGGCGGTTTCACAGGTTGCAGAAGGTCAGTGCGAATTGGACGTCGCGCTCGCAACCGCGTGCCTTCAGCTCATTGAGCGGCGGCTTGGTGAAGCGGATGTTGAGGAAGTACTTGTTGGCGCTGACTTCGGGCACCGCGGCTTCTTCCGCCGCCAGCTCGACGCGCACCATCTGCGCCGAGGTGCCGCCGAGGTTGAGCTGAAACTGGCCATTGCTGGCGACGTGGTGCTTCGGCCGGCCGCTCGAACGCAGCAGGCGGAGAACGATCGCCGACGCGTCGCGCAGCGCGAACAGCGGCTTGCTCCAGGCTTCCAGCGCATTGCGCCGGGCGTCCGGCGTGCGGTGCAGCCACCAGTGGTAGGACGGCAGGTCGAATTCGCAGACGCCGCCGGGAATCGCCGCCCGGCTCTTGATGCTCATCAGCCAGTCGTTGTCGCGCAGGTACTGGCCGATCTTGCCGCTCATCGCCAGCAGCGAGGCCGACGACTGCTCGATCTCGTAGAGCGCGCCGGACAGCGCCTCTTCGGAAATATCCGGGTTGTTGCGGAAAGCGAGCAAGGTCTGGCGCTGCCGTTCGAGTTCCTGGATCAGGTCCATCTTGAGGTCGGCACGACCGGCAGCCTCAAGGATTTCGAACAGCGTGACGAGGGCTACGTGATGTTCGTGCTGACCGTCGGCACGAGCGAAATACGCCGTCTTCTCGAAAAGATCTTCGAGACGCAACAGCGTGCGGATGCGCTCGTTGAACGGGTATTCGTAGGTGATCACTCGGCCGGGTTCCGGAAATCGGAAAAATTTGCTGAATTCTGAGGCATTTGCAAGCAAATCTCAACAGCCAGCTTTAAGTTCTGCCGGCAAGATGAAGATATTCTGCATGCAGCGCTGCAACCGCCCGGTAAAGAATTGTGCGCTCGCCGTCATTGACCAGAACGTCGTCGGCAATCGCCAGCCTTGCCTCACGGCTGGCCTGGGCGGCGAGGATGGCGCGCACCTCGGCTTCGCTGATGCCGTTGCGCGCCATGACGCGCTCGATCTGCAGGCTTTCCGGGCAATCGACGACCAAGATGCGCCGGCAACGCTCGCGGTAGCTGCCGGATTCGACCAGCAGCGGCACGGCGAGGATGACGTAGGGCGCGCTCGCCGCCCGGCAGCGGGCATCGGATAGCTGGCGGATCATCGGATGGAGGATGCCTTCCAGGCGCTGGCGCGCGCCGGGATCGGCGAAGGCCAGACGGCGCATCGCGGCGCGGTCGAGGGCGCCGGACGGATCGGCGATCGCTGGCCCGAAGGCGGCGATCAGCGCCGGCATCGCGGCGCCACCGGCCGCCGTCAGCTCGTGGGCAATGGCATCGGTATCGACCAGCGCCGCGCCGAGTTCGACGAAGGCATCGGCGACCGTGCTCTTGCCGCTGCCGATGCCGCCCGTCAGGCCGACGACGAAATCGCTCACGGACAGCGCTTCGCCGCGTTCTTCGGCAATGCCTGGGCAAGCGCTGCGCGCAGGGCGTCGGCACGGGCGGCCGGGCCGCGGACTTCGAGGCGCGGTTTGCTTTCCTTGCCTTCCTTGTCCGGGCGCTGGCTGACCCGCGCCGAACGGACGCCCTTGTCCTGCAGGCTGGCCAGGTGGTCGCTGGCGCCTTTCTCGCTGCTGAAGATGCCGAGCGAGATGGCGTGACGCTGACCGCCCTCCTGGATGATGAAGTAGTCGGTGATGCCGATCGCCTTCAGCTCGGCCGCCTTCTTCTCGGCCGCCGCGCGGTTCGCCTGCGGCGGGATCGACACCCACCAGCCGCGGTTCTCGACGCTGATTTCACGCCAGGTGAACTCGTCGAAGCCCCCGGCCAGAACCCGCCGCACCCGGTCGCCCTCGACCTGGCTCAGCCCTTCCCAACTCAGGCAAACGGCGCCCGACGCCTGGGCTTTGGCGGATTCCTTGGCTGCTGTCTCCTTGGCTGCTGTCTCCTTGGCTGCTGCCTCCTTGGCTGCTGCCGCTTCCTTTGCCGCAGCTTCCTTTGCCGCAGCTTCCTTCTTGGCCGTAGCCTCTTTGGCCGCGGCTTCCTTCGCTGCCGCTTCCTTGGCCGCCTTGGCCGCTTCCTTGGCCGTCAGCGCCGGTTTTTCCGCTGGCACCTCCTCCGGCTCCGGCGCTTCGGCTTCCAGCGCCGGAGCCGGCTGCGGCAGCGGTGGCGCCTCGCCGCGGGCGACGATGCGGATGCTTTCCGGCTTGATCTGCTGCGTGATGCGCACGCTTTCACCGACCTCGGCCGGACCGATCAGCCCCTGGCTGAAGGCGTAGAACAGCAGGTTGCCGAGGACGAGCAGGAAGACGATGAACTTCACGATCTCAGCCGACCTGGGGCAGGTGCTTCAGCGATTCGACGATGGCTTCGGCCGGGTACTCGTAATCCTCCAGCTTGCCGGCGAAATACTTGTCGTACGACGCCATGTCGAAGTGGCCGTGACCGGTCAGGCAGAAGAGGATCGTCCTGGCTTCGCCGGTCGCCTTGCAGCGCAGGGCTTCGTCGATCGCGGCGCGGATGCCGTGGCAGGATTCCGGCGCCGGGATGATGCCTTCGGCGCGGGCGAACTGGACGCCGGCCTCGAAGGTGCCGACCTGCGGCACCGCCACCGCTTCCAGCAGCTTCTCGTGGAAGAGCTGCGAGAGGAGCGGCGAGGCGCCGTGATAGCGCAGGCCGCCGGCGTGGATACCGGGCGGCATGAAGTCGTGGCCGAGCGTGTACATCTTCATGATCGGCGTGTAGCCGGAGGCGTCGCCGTAGTCGTAGGTGTAGGCGCCCTTGGTCAGCGTCGGGCAGGAGGTCGGCTCGACGGCGACGCAGCGCAGGTTCCTGGCGCGCGGGTCGCCGGCCGCCTTGTCGGCGAGGAAGGGGAAGGCGATGCCGCCAAAACTGGAGCCGCCGCCACAGGGCCCGAAGATCACGTCCGGGTAGAGGCTGATCTTGGCGAACTGCTTCTTGGCTTCGAGGCCGATCACGGTCTGGTGCAGCAGCACATGGTTGAGCACCGAACCGAGGGTGTAGCAGGTATTGGGGTCGGCGGCGGCTTCCTCGACCGCTTCCGAGATGGCCAGGCCGAGCGAGCCCTGGCAGTCTGGGTCGGCGGCCAGCGCGGCGCGCCCGGCGTTGGTCAGATTGGTCGGCGAGGCGAAAACCTCGGCGCCCCAGGTCTGCATCATCGAGCGGCGGAAAGGCTTCTGCTGGTAGCTGACGTTGACCATGAAGACACGCACCGGCAGGCCGAACATCTGGCCGGCGTAGGCGATCGACGAACCCCACTGGCCGGCGCCGGTCTCGGTGGTCAGCTTCTTGGTGCCGGCCAGCTTGTTGAAATACGCCTGCGGCACGGCGGAGTTCGGCTTGTGCGAACCGGCCGGCGAAACGCCCTCGTACTTGAAGAAGATCTTGGCCGGCGTACCTAGTGCCTCCTCCAGGCGCAGCGCCCGACACAGCGGTGCCGGCCGCCATTGGGCGTAGATCTGGCGCACTTCCTCAGGAATTGGAATCCAGCGCTCGGCGCTCATTTCCTGTTCGAGAATCGGGTCGGGGAAGATCGCCCCCATCGCTTCCGGCGGCACCGGCTTGCCGTCCGGCCCGAGCGGCGGCGCCGGCGGGTTGGGCATGTCGGCGACGACGTTGTACCAGTGGGTGGGGATTTCTTCTTGTTCGAGGTTGATGCGCAACGGTGTCATGTTTTTTCTCTCTCCCTGCGGGCGGCGCCGCAAAGCCGGTAAATTACTCCAAAACCCCGCCCGGACCAAGGGCGCGGCCGTCCGATCCGGGGTAAAGTAGCGCCTGATTTCCACCCGCAAACTGGTGCCGACCATCAACTTCCAGCCCCTCTCCTGTCATGCCAGCAGCACGCCACCGTCCGGCCTGGCGATCGCCGTCGCGGCCCGGCGCGGAGCCGCTGGCGAGCTGCTGCTCGACTACCGGCTGCATGGCCTCGCTGCCCTCGCGCTGCCGCCGCCGGCCGTTCCCGGCCCGGCCGACGGACTATGGCAACAGACCTGCTGCGAAGCCTTCGTCGCCCCGGCCGCAGGCCCGGCCTACCGCGAATTCAACTTCGCGCCGTCCGGCCAGTGGGCGATCTACGACTTCGCCGGCTATCGCCTGCGCAACGAGCGCTGGCAGCCGCCGGGCGCGCCGCGCATCGCCTGCCGGATCGACAGCGACGCGCTGTTGCTCAGCGCTGAAATCCCCGCCACGCAGCTGCCGAACGGTGCCGCCCGCCTCGGCCTCAGCGTCGTCGCCGCCACGCCCGCTGGCGACAAGAGCTACTGGGCGCTGGCGCACGCCGCCGACCAGCCCGATTTCCATCTCGCCGCCAGCTTCATGCTGCCCCTGCCATGACGCAAAAACTCCTGTTCGGCATCGACCGCCTGCTTGCCGACCCCGAGCTGCGCCGCCCGCTCGCCGGCCGCCGCCTCGCCCTGCTCGCCCACCCGGCGTCGGTGACCGCCGACCTGACGCACAGCCTCGACGCCCTCGCCGCCCTGCCCGACCTCCAGCTCAGCGCCGCTTTCGGTCCGCAGCACGGGATCAAGGGCGACAAGCAGGACAACATGGTCGAATCGCCGGATTTCATCGATCCGCAGCACGGCATCCCGATCTTCAGCCTGTACGGCGAGGTGCGGCGACCGACGGCGGCGATGCTGAACACTTTCGACGTCCTGCTGGTCGACCTGCAGGACCTCGGCTGCCGCATCTACACCTTCATCACCACGCTGCGCTACGTGCTCGAAGCCGCCGCTGCGCACGGCAAGAGCGTCTGGGTGCTCGACCGCCCGAACCCGGCCGGCCGGCCGGTCGAAGGCTTCACCCTGCGCGCGGGTTGGGAGAGCTTCGTCGGCGCCGGCCCGATGCCGATGCGGCACGGCCTGACGATGGGCGAACTCGGCCACTGGTTCATCGCCCAACTGAAACTCGACGTCGATTACCAGGTCGTCACCATGCAAGGCTGGCAGCCCCACGCGGCGCCCGGTTACGGCTGGCCGCTGGGCGAGCGGACCTGGATCAATCCCAGCCCGAACGCGCCCAACCTGTCGATGGCGCGCGCCTACGCCGGCACCGTGCTGCTCGAAGGCACGACCCTGAGCGAAGGGCGCGGCACGACGCGGCCGCTGGAATTCCTGTTCGGCGCGCCGGACATCGACGCCGCCAAGGTACTCAAGGAAATGCAGGCGCTGGCGCCGCACTGGCTGGCCGGCTGCAAGCTGCGCGTCTGCTGGTTCGAGCCGACCTTCCACAAGTTCCAGGGGCAGCTCTGCCAGGCGCTGCAGATACACAGCGAAGGCCCCTACTACGATCATGCCGCGTTCACGCCCTGGCGCCTGCAGGCGCTGGCCTTCAAGGCGATCCGCCGCCTTTACCCGGATTACCCGATCTGGCGCGATTTCGGCTACGAGTACGAATTCGATCGCCTGGCGATCGACCTGATCAACGGTTCGCCGCTGCTGCGCCAATGGGTGGACGACCCGGCCGCCACCCCGGCCGACCTGGAGCGCGCCGTGCTCGCCGACGAAAGCCTGTGGGTTGCCAGACGCGAGGCATTCCTGCTCTATCGATGAGCCCGGAACTCGCTGCACCGCTCATCGCCATCGAGACGCACCCGCTGCAGACGGCCATCGTCGCCGTCTTCGCCGTCGTCTACCTTGGCATGTTCCTCGGCGGCCTGCCGAAGCTGAAACTCGACCGCAGCGGTGTCGCGCTGCTCGGCGGCATCGCCGTCGTCGGCATCGGCGCGATGACGACCGAAGAAGCGGCGCGCGCCGTGCATCTGCCGACGGTCCTGCTGCTCTTCGCCTTCATGGTGGTTTCGGCGCAGATGCGCCTGGGCGGCTTCTACACCGAAGTCACCCGCCGCGTCGCCGCGCTGCCGCTCGCCGAACCGTGGCTGCTCGGCGCCCTGATCTTCGTTGCCGGCGCGCTGTCGGCGGTGTTCTCCAACGACATCGTCTGCCTGGCGATGACGCCGGTGGTCGCCCGCCTGTGCATCGAGCGCCGGCTCGACCCGGTGCCCTTCCTGGTCGGCCTCGCCTGCGCCGCCAACATCGGCTCGGCGGCGACCTTGATCGGCAACCCGCAGAACATGCTGATCGGCTCGGTGCTGCAACTGCATTTCGCCGACTACCTGTGGCGAGCACTGCCGCCGGTCGTCCTCGGCCTGTTCGCCCTGTGGGCCTGGCTGGTCTTCGCGCCGCGCCGCGCCACCCTGCCGCCGGCCGCCGCCCCGGCCACCGAGGCGCTGCCCGAGTTCGACCGCTTGCAGACCGCCAAGGGTCTTGCCGTCGCCGCCGTGCTGCTGGTCGTCTTCCTGTTCACCGACTGGCCGCGCGAAGTCGCCGCCCTGGTCGGCGCCGGCGTGCTGCTGCTGTCGCGGCGCTTTCACTCATCGCACGTGATGGGCTTCGTCGATTGGGAACTGCTGGTGCTCTTCGTCGGCCTGTTCGTCGTCAATCAGGCTTTCGACAGCACCGGCCTGGCCGCCATCGCCGTCGTCTGGCTGGCCGGCCACGGCATCCACCTGGGCGACACCGGCCCGCTGTTCGCGGTCGGCGTCGGCCTCTCCAACCTGGTGTCGAACGTGCCGGCGGTGATGCTGCTGCTGCCGCACCTGAAAGGCCCGGACGCCGGACTCACCCTGGCGCTGGTCAGCACGCTGGCCGGCAACCTGCTGCTGGTCGGCTCGATCGCCAACCTGATCGTCGTCGACCTCGCCCGCAAGCAGGGGATCGCCATCGACTGGCGCCAGCACCTGCGCATCGGCCTGCCGGTGACGGCGCTGACGCTGGCGATCGCCTGGGGCTGGCTGAGTCTGTAAAAAACTCGGGAACCGAATGGCGATTCCGCACCCCAAGTCGTTTCCCGAACATCTCCAGAAACCCATGTCCAGTCCGCAACTCAAAGAATTCTTCACCTCGCTGCAGTCGAGCATCGTCGCCGAACTCGAAGCCTTCGACGGCAAACCCTTCCTGACCGATACCTGGCAGCGCCCCGAAGGCGGCGGCGGAATTTCCCGGCTGATCGAGGAGGGCGACTTCTTCGAGCGCGGCGGGGTCAATTTCTCGCACGTCACCGGCCACGCGCTGCCCGCTTCCGCCACCGCCGTCCGCCCGCAACTGGCCGGCCGCGCCTGGGAGGCGATGGGCGTCTCGCTGGTACTGCACCCGCGCAATCCCTACTGCCCGACGGCGCACATGAACGTGCGCTGCTTCGTCGCCAGCAAGGAAGGCGAGGACGATGTCTGGTGGTTCGGCGGCGGCATGGACATGACGCCCTATTACGGGCAGCGCGAGGACGTCGCGCATTTCCACCGTAGCTGCCGCGACGCGCTGGCGCCTTTCGGCGACGACGTCTATGCGAAGTACAAGCAGTGGTGCGACGAGTATTTCTTCCTCAAACACCGCAACGAACCGCGCGGCGTCGGCGGCGTCTTCTTCGACGACCTCAACGAGGGCGGTTTCGAGCGCTGCTTCGCGCTGACCCGGGCGGTCGGCCAGGCATTCACCCGCGCCTACCTGCCGGTGCTGGCAAAGCGCCGCGCCACGCCCTACGGCGAACGCGAACGCGATTTCCAGGCCTACCGGCGCGGCCGCTACGTCGAGTTCAATCTGGTCTGGGACCGCGGCACCTTGTTCGGCCTGCAGTCGGGCGGCCGTACCGAGGCGATCCTGATGTCGCTGCCGCCGGTCGTCAAATGGCGCTACGACTGGCAGCCAGCGCCGGGTACGCCGGAAGCGGAACTCTACGAGGTCTTCCTCAAGCCGCAGGACTGGGTCTGAGCTGGCCGGCTCACTTCAGCGTGTTCGGAGCGACCGCCGCGCGGTAGTGGCGGTTGGCGTCGTCGACGCGCTCGAGCTGGTCGTCGAGACGGGCCAGTTCGAGGTGGCCGGCTTGCGTCTCCTCGACCGCCAGCGACGCTTCCAGGAAGCTCTGCGCCTTGCCCCACAGCCGCTGGCGCGCGCACATCCGGCCCAGCGCCAGGAGCAGCGCGGCGTGCGCCGGCCGCTGCCGCAGCCAAGCTTCACCGCGGGCGATACGCGATAACTGGTCGGCGCCGGCGAGGCTGCCGTAGATCGCCGGCAGCTCGCTCTGCCAGGCCTCGTCGTCGTTGCCTTCCAGTTGTTCCTCGATCAGTTGCTGCGCGTCGCCGTCGGCCCCCGCCGCCGCCAGGCCGCGCACGGCGGCGAGGACGACCTTGAGGCTGCGTTCCGCCTCCGGCAGCTTGCGCAGGTAGGCGACCAGCGCCTCGCGGTCGGCGCCGCAACGGGCAAGATTGGCCAGATGCGCCTTGCTCGACAGCGCGCTGACCAGTTCCGGGGCCAACGCGTCGCGCTTGGCCAACTGGCGCAGCAGCTTGAGCACGCCATCCCAGTCGCCCAGCCCCTGGCGCGCCCGCAATTCCAGGCGCAGCGCGGCGATGTGCCGACCCTGCTTGCCCTGCAGACGCTGCAGCGCGGCCAGTGCTTCGTCGAAGCGGCGCTCCTCGTTGTACATCTCGGCTTCCAGCATCAGCGTCGCCGCTTCGTTGCGCGCGTCCTGCTGTTTGGCCTTTTCCAGCCATTCCTGCTGGCGCCCCGGCTCGCCCAGGCGCTGCGCCGCACGGGCGGCGATCAGCGCCGCCAGCGCCGGCGCCCGGCCGGCGTCGTAGGCTTCGCCGGCGCGCTTCAGGGCCTGGCCGAAACGGCCTTCGAAGAGATGACGCACGGCATCCTGGAACATCTGCCCGGATTTCTCGCGCAACTGGCGCCGGCGATAGGCGCCGACCTGCGCCGGCATGCCCAGGGTCAGCGAGACGGCGCGCAGGGCGGCGTAGGCGACGAAGAAGCCAATCAACAACGCCAGCACGAAGAAGTTGAGCGATACCTCGACCCGCCAGGGCGGCACGACGAGCAGCACGTAACCGGCGTTGAGGCTGGCGGCAAGCGCGACGACCACCGCCAGGGCGAACAGCAGGAGCAGCCAGAACAAGCCCTTCACTGTTTTTCCCCGGCTTCGCGCAAGGCCGCCAGCGCCTGCTGGCTGGCCCGCAGATCGGGCAGTTCGAGGACGATGTCGGCGGCGGCGAGTTCCTTCAACTGCGCCTGGGCCGCCGCCACCGCGCGGTCATCGCCGGCGAAGTAACGGCCCAGCCAGGCCTGCACTTCCTTCAGCTCGTTACGGAAACTCGCCTCGTCGCGGGCGAACAGCGCGAGACGGGCGCTGAGCAGGCGCAGCTTGAGGTTTTCGCGCAGGAAGAAACCCTGCTCAGGCGCCAGCAGCGGCGCTTCGTCGCGGTCGAAACGCTGGATGCGGATCAGGTTGCGCACTTCCTGCCAGGCATCGGCCAGCGCCAGGCGCCACCAGGGCAAGGCCGGCGGCGTTTCGTCCGCTGCCGCGACCGGCGCCTCCTCGTGCGGTCGCGCGTGTGCCGCGAAGGGGAACTTGTCGACGCCACGCAGGACTTCCTCGAGGCGCAGGCTGGTGCCGGCGAGATCGACGCGCGGCAGGCCGTCGAGACGGGCGATGTCGGCCGCCAGCGCCTTGCGCAGCGGCAGCAGGCTGGCCTTGTCGAGACGGGCGAGCTGGGCGTCGGCGGCGCGCAGGGCGAGCAGCGCGACCGGCACGTCGCCGGCCAGTTGCAGTTGCTGCGCGGCCAGCGTCACGTCGCGCTCGATTTCGAGCAGGTCAGCCGCCTCGCGGCCGCTGGCGACGTCCTGGAACAGCGCCTGCAGTGCCGCTTCCTGGTCGCGGCTGGCTTCCTGGCGCGCTTCGAGGGCGGCGATGCGCTCGCCCAGGCCGGCCAGCATTTCCTTGTGCGCCGGACTGTCGAGATCGGCGAAACGGCGATTGACGTCGGCGCGCAGGCTGTCGATGTCACGCCGGCTATCGACCACGTGCCAGGCCAGCACACCACCGAGCAGCAGCGCCGGAACCAGCCACAGCGCCCCCTGAGCGCCGCGGCGGCGGGGCGTCACGCGGGGCGCTTCCGGCTCGACGGCGGGAGTAGAAGATTGTTCTGCGTTCATGCGCACCAATTATAAGCAAGTAATCCGCGGATCAGACCGCTGTCGGCGCCTGCGGTCAGCACCACGCGCTCGAGACCGAGGGCGCGGGCGCTTTCGGCGATCCGGGCGTGCGGCACGAAGAGCGGAGTTTGCTGCAAATATGCCCGGCCCTCGGCCGGCAAGCCATCGACCAGATAGCGCAGGGCTTCGCTGCTGGAGACGACGATGGCGTCGAGGCGTGCCTCGCGCCAGGCGTCGACCAGGCTGGCGAAGCCGCCGGCTGGGCCGCTGCGTTGGTAGCAGGTGACGGCATCGACGCTCGCCCCGCGCTGGCGCAAGGTGTCGGCGAGCAGTTCGCGGCCGCCGTCACCACGCAGGATGGCGACGCGGCAACCGGCGACGGCGGCCGGCGCCAGCTCGGGCAAGGCGAGCAGGCCTTCCGAATCGAAGCGTTCGCGCGGCGCGATGCAGCCGGCGATGCCGGCTTCTTCGAGCGCCCGCACCGTGCCCGGGCCGACCGCGGCCGGGATCAGCGATGCCGGCCAGTCGCCGGCGGCGAGCAGGGTCGGCAGGGCATGGGCGACGGCGTTGGGGCTGACGAAGACGGCCAGCCGATAGTCGGCGAGTTGGCGGGCGAGCGCCTCAAGCGGCCGGCGGTCCTCGGCCGGGGCAATTTCCAGCAACGGAAAGAGAAGGGCATCGCCCCCGGCGGCGGCGATCAGCCGGGCCAACGGCGCCGCCTGGTCGCGCGGCCGGGTGACGACGATGCGGCGACCGGCCAGCGCGCCGGAATCCATCGTCTTCAGTGGCAGGCCAGCCCGGCGAGGATGGCGTCCGCCCCCTGCGCCCGCAGCATCTCGGCGAGCTGGCGGCCGAGCGCCTCGTCGGCGGCCGGCGCACCGCGCACTTCGCCGCTGACCATCTGCTGGCCGTCGACGCTGGCGACGAAACCGCGCAGCCAGAGTTCGCCGTTGTCGATGATCGCGTAGCCGCCCAGCGGCACCTGGCAGGAACCGCCGAGGGCCCGCGACAGCGCGCGTTCGGCCTTGACGCAGTGGGCGGTTTCCGGATCGTTCAGCGGGGCGACGACGGCGGCCATGGCGGCGTCGCCGTCCAGCAGTTCGATGCCGAGCGCGCCCTGACCGGGCGCCGGCAGCGACTGTTCGGCGCTGAGCACCGCCTTGACCCGGTCGGCCAGGCCGAGACGGATCAGGCCGGCGGCGGCCAGGATGATCGCGTCGTACTCGCCGGCGTCGAGCTTCTTCAGCCGGGTGTCGAGGTTGCCGCGCAGGCTCTTGATTGTCAGCTGCGGATAGCGGGCGCGCAGGGTCGCCTCGCGGCGCAGGCTGGAGGTGCCGACGACGGCACCGGCCGGCAGTTCGTCGAGGCCGGCGTACTTGTTCGAGACGAAGGCGTCGAGCGGATTCTCGCGCGCCGAGATGGCAGCCAGGACGAAGCCTTCCGGCATCGTCATCGGCACGTCCTTCATCGAATGCACGGCGAGATGCGCCTCGCCGGCCTGCATCGCCACTTCCAGTTCCTTGATGAAGAGGCCCTTGCCGCCGATTTCGGCGAGCGGGCGGTCGAGGATCTGGTCGCCGCGCGTGGTCATGCCGAGAATGACAACTTCCGAGGCCGGATTTAAACTCGCCAGACGCCCCTGGACATGGACGGCCTGCCACATGGCGAGACGGGATTCACGGGTGGCGATGACAATTTTCTGAGGAGCGGACATGAGGCAATCCTGGAATGACGGGGTCAGGCTGATCGGGGCCCTGATTCTAGCATGCCTCCCCCTGGCCTCCCCGGCCGCCGAAGCGCTGCCGGCGGCCGCTGCGCTGGATGCCGAAGCCGCTGCCGCGGCCCGCGCCGGTGGCCCGCTGATCGTCATTTTCAGCCGCGCCGACTGCAGCTTCTGCCAGGCGGTGAAGCGCGACTATCTGCAGCCGCTGGCCGCCGACCCGCGCTACGGCAAGCGGGTCGTCATCCGCGAAGTCCGCCAGGACAGCGACGCCGCGCTGCGCGATTTCGCCGGCCGCCCGACGACCCACGCGGCGTTCGCCGCCGCCGAAAAGGTCAAGCTGGTGCCGGTGGTCGCCTTTTACGGACCGGGCGGGCGTCGCCTGCACCCGCCGATCGTCGGCGCCCGGCTGCCGGATTTCTACCAGAGTTACCTCGAGGACGCCGTCGAACAGTCGGCGCTCGCCCTGAAGAAGCCATGAACGACATCGTCAAACCGACCACGCAACGTCCGGAACACCCGGATTTCTGGTGCAGCCGCTTCGGCGCCGGCGCCATCCCCTGGGACGCCGGCGGCGTTCCCGCCGACTTCGCCGCCTTTGTCGCCGCTCGGGCACCACTCGAGACCCTGGTTCCGGGTTGCGGCAGCGGCTGGGAAGCGGCCTTCCTGGCTGGCGCCGGCTGGCCGGTCACGGCGCTCGACTTCTCGCCGGTGGCAGTGGACAAGGCGCGTGCCGTGCTCGGCACGGCGGCGGTCGACCTGGTCTGCGGCGACTTCTTTGCCTACCAGCCGCCGCGGCCACTCGAACTGATCTACGAACGCGCCTTCCTCTGTGCCTTGCCGCGCAAGCTGTGGGACGACTGGGGCCGCCAGGTCGCCGCGCTGCTACCGACTGGCGCCCTGCTCGCCGGCTACTTCTTCGTCTGCGACCAGCTCAAGGGGCCGCCCTTCGGCATCCGCCGCGAACAGCTCGAAGCGCTGCTCGAACCGGCGTTCGAGTGCATCGAGGACAAGCCGGTCAGCGATTCGATCCCGGTCTTCGCCGGCCGCGAACGCTGGCAGGTCTGGCGCCGGCGTTAAGGCGCGCCACCGGTGAGGTGGCGCAGCAGCATTTCGGCCAGCCGTTCCGGCACCACTGGCTTGGCCAGGAAATCGTCCATGCCGGCGGCCAGACAGCGTACCCGGTCCTCGGCGAAGGCATTGGCGGTCATCGCGATGATCGGCGTGCGCGCGTGGCCAGGCAGGCGGCGGATCGCCTGCGTCGCCTGCAGGCCGTCCAGGCGCGGCATCTGCATGTCCATCAGGATCAGGTCGTAGCTTCCCGCTTCGGCCATCGCCACCGCCTGCTCGCCATCTTCGGCCGTATCGACGACGAGACCGAAGTCTTCGAGCTGGAAGACGGCAATCTCGCGGTTGATCGGTTCGTCCTCGGCCAGCAGCAGGCGGCGCCCGGCGTATTCGCTGCGCAAGCGGCTTTCCGCGTCGCCCATGGCTGGCGCCGGCAAGTGCGCGCTGACGTCGCGCGCCAGGCGCACCGTGAACCAGAAAGTGCTGCCCTGCCCCGACTCGCTGCTGACACCGGCGTCGCCACCCATCAGCCGGGCCAGGCGGCGGGTGATCGCCAACCCCAGCCCGGTACCGCCATAGTGCCGGGTGGTCGACGCGTCGGCCTGCTCGAAGGCGGAGAACAGGCGCGGCAACGCCGCTTCGGGGATGCCGATGCCGCTGTCCTCGACTTCGAAACGCAGCGTCAGCGCCGCTTCGTCCTCGCCTTCGACGACGACGCGGACGACGATGCCGCCGCGCTCGGTGAACTTGAGCGCATTGGTCACGTAGTTGAGCAAGGCCTGCTGCAAGCGGGTCGGATCGCCAAGCAACGGGGCCAAGATCGGCGCCACCTCGCTGCGCAGCGTCAGCCCCTTGGCCTGGGCGCGCTCGTGGATCATCGACAGGACATTGGCGACGATCGCCGCCGGCTGCACTGGCAGCGACTCGAGGACGAAATGGCCGGCCTCGATCTTCGACAGGTCGAGCACGGCGTTGATGATCTCGAGCAGGTGGCCGCTGGCGATCTCCAGCTTGTCCATCTGCGCCGCCTGCCCGTCGCTCAGCCCACCCCGGCGCACCAGGCGGGCCATGCCGAGGATGGCGTTCATCGGCGTGCGGATTTCGTGGCTCATGTTGGCCAGGAAGGCACTCTTGGCGATGCTGGCGCTCTCCGCCGCCTGCTTGGCCTGCGCCAGTTCGCCGGTGCGCAGTTCGACCAGTTCCTCAAGGTGTTCGCGGTAGGCCGCCAGTTCGGCCTCGATCCGCCGCCGTTCGGAAATGTCGCGCAGGCTGCACTGGATCAGCGTCCGCCCGCCGGAATGAATGCGGCCGAGCATGATTTCGGCGGCGAAGGGACGGCTGTTGTCGAGCCGGCGGTGGGTCCATTCGAAACGCGGGAAACTGCCCTGCAGCGCTGCCTCGATCAGCCGCCCGGCCAGTTCGCGGGACGGTTCGCCGCCCGGCTGCAGCGGCGGCGACAGATCGACCGGCGAACGGCCGAGCAGCGCCTCGCGGCTGGCGGCGCCAAACAGGGCGAGGGCGCCGGGATTGCAGTCGACGATGGCGTGACCGTCGAGGATCAGCACGCTTTCGGCGGTCGACTCGAAAAGGCTGCGGTAACGCTCCTCCGATACCTGCAGCGCCTCGGTGCGCTCGGCGACGCGCCGTTCGAGATCGGCGTTGGCTTCGTGCAGCGCATGGTCGGCGCGGCGCCAGCGGCGGCTGAAGCGGAACGCGAGGAGCATGCCGATCAGGCAAGGAACCAGGACCATCAACGCCACCGACTGGATGACGCGTTGCACCTGCGGCGCGATCGCCGCGCTCAGCGCCCTTTCGCTGCGCGCCAGACTGAGGTGCCAGCCGTGGGCGAGCGGCACGACGAAACGCAACCAGGGTTCGCCGCTGGCATCGCTGACGCGCTCGACCCCGTCCTTGCCCGCCAGCGAATGATCCGGCGCCTGGCCCGTGCTGGCGCCAACGCGCGAATCGGCGACCTTGCCGCCGGCGGCGTCGAACAGCGCGGCGTGCTCGAAGGGCGCGATGCGCTCGGCAACCAGCAGGTCGGCCAGGCGACTGAGGTGAATGACACCGCCCAGATGCAGCACGATGCGGCCCGAAGCATCGCGCACCGGCACGTCGATCGCCACCGCCGGCACCCCGTCGGCACCGAGGAAACCGCCCGACACGACGGCTTCGCCGCTATGCGCCGCGTCGCGGAAATAGCGCCGATCGGCCAGGTTGTACTTGCGCAGCGAGCGTTGCACGCTGAACGGATGCGAGATGTAGTGGTCGCCTTCCGGCGTCAGCACGAAGAGGACGGAGAAATTGCCCTGACGGCGCAGGCTTTCGAGAATTTCGCGTTTCTCGGGATCGGCGCTTTCGGGAATGCCGTTGATGCCGCGGTCGATCTGCGCCAGCGCCGGCAGGTCGCCGAAGGCGCGCGTCTGCGCGGCGAGGCGCAGCAGTTGCAGCGGCTGCTCAATCTCGGCATCGAGCCGCGCCGCCAGCGCGGCGACGAAGGCGCGGTTGTCCTCGGCCCAGCGCGCCACCGCCCAGTCGAGCAGCGAAGCGCGCAGGAAGAAGAGGAGCAGGACCAGCGACAGCAGCGTCGGCAGCAGCACCAGGGCAACGATGTGTCGCCGCTCTTCCTTCATCCCGGCCGCGCCTCCTGCCAATAATTGCAATTTTGGCAATTATGCGCGCAAACCCTGCCGAAGCAAGCCGGGAAATCCCGTCCCCGGTAGTTTGCCCCTACGGTCCCGCCGGGTCGCTGACGAAACCGATCCTGGCCAGGCCGTTGCGCGCCGCGACCGCCATCACCTGCGCCACCTTTTCGTAGGGCACCAGGCGGTCGGCGCGGATATGCAGTTCCGGCGGCGGCGCCTGGCGGGCGGCGGCGGCGCAGCGCACGGACAGTTCTTCGAGCGTCACCGGCTCGCCGTTCCAGAACATCTCGCCGCTCTCGCGCAGGCCGAACTCAATGTGCTCGGGCTTGGTCAGGTTCACCGCGCTCGACGCCTTCGGCAGGTCGATCTTGACCGCGTGCGTGAGCAGCGGCGCGGTGACGATGAAGATGACCAGCAGCACCAGCATCACGTCGACCAGCGGGACGACGTTCATCTCGGCCTTCGGACCGTCGGCCCGACCGCGGTAGCGGCGGAAGTCGCCGGCCGCCATCAGCCGCCCCGGGCGCCGCCGGCGGTTTCGTTCTTCACCGTCAGCAGCACGTAAAGGTCATGCGCAAACCCTTCCAGACGCGCCAGCCACAAGCGGTTGCGCCGACTGAAGGCGTTGTAGGCGAGCACCGCCGGAATCGCCACGGCGAGGCCGAGCGCGGTCATGATCAGCGCCTCGCCGACCGGCCCGGCGACCTTGTCGAGCGTCCCCTGGCCGGACAGGCCGATCTGCACCAGCGCGTGATAGATGCCCCAGACCGTGCCGAACAGGCCGATGTAGGGCGCCGCCGAGCCGGCCGAGGCGAGCACGGTGAGGCCGTGTTCGGCGGCGGCGGCTTCCTGGTCGATGGTGTTGTTCAGCGTCCGCGTCAGGTATTCGGCGAGGCCGCCGGCGGTCGCCAGCTTGTCGTCGCCGGCTGCCGCTTCCTCGGCCGCGTCGACCGCGTTCAGCGCCAGGCGGGCGAAGGCGTTGTCGACCTTCTCGCTGCGCAGGCGCTCGCCGAGGCCGCTGCGCGAGCCGCCCTGCCAGAAGCGGGCGAGGAAGGCGCTGGCCTGGCGCTGCGCCAGATAGTTGGCCAGCCACTTGGTGACGATCAGGTACCAGCTCGCCACCGACAGCAGCAGCAGCAGGCCGAGCACGATGCGCCCGACGCCATCCGCCTGGGCGAGAAAATGGGCAAAGCCCAGGCCTTCGACAACTGCGGGTTCCATCGATCAGTTTCCTTCCAGCACGAAATTAAAGGGTTGCAAGGCCGTCGCCTCGACCGGCTGGCCGTTGCGCCGGGCCGGCGTGCAGCGCCAGCCGCGCACGGCGCCGAGCGCCGCTTCGTCGAGCCGCGGATGGCCGCTGCTGCGTTCGACGTTCGCCCGGGCGACGCTGCCGCGCTCGTCGAGCGTCACCCGCAGCACCACCTTGCCGGTCTCGCCGAGCCGGCGCGACATCGGCGGGTAGGCCGGCGCCTGCCGCTCCGGGCAGACCACCGACAGCTCGCCGCCCAGCGCCACCGGGCCTTGCGGCAACGGCAGGGGCGGTGCCGGCGGCGCCACCTCGACCGGCGGCGCGGGCGGTGGCGGCGGGGCCACCGGCTCGGCCGGACTGAGCACCGGCGCTTCGGCGACCAGTTGACGCGGCGCCGGTTGCGGCAGCGGCCGTGGCTCGGGCGGTTTGGGCGCCGGTTTGGGCGCCGTCTGCTGCGGCGCCGGCGGGGCGATGAAATTGACCATCAGCGTCGTCGCCGCCTCCGGCAGCGGCAGCAGCCGCTGCGCCAGCAAGACCCACAGCGCCAGGCCGTGCACTGCCAGGACGAGGGCGATGCCCAGCCAACGGGCGGCCGCTGGCGAGGAGGGAGGAAGGGACGACGGGCGCAAGGTGGGCGGCGGACGGTGGCGAAGCTTCGGGATGATACGCAAGAAGTAGCGCGCTGGCATCCGCCCGCCGCTTGCCAGCGCCCTTTCAGAAGTTGGCGTAGAGGCCGGCGCTCACGGTACGACCTGGGGAAAGATAGCCGATGCCGTCGTAGACCTTGTCGCCGACATTGACGACGTTCAAGCGGGCGCTGAAGGTCTTGCCCAGCGGGTAGCTGGCGCTCAGGTCGAGCGTCGTGTAAGCCTTGTAGGACTTGCTGTTGATGTCGTCGGCGTAGCGCTTGCCGACCCGGTTGACGGCGGCGGACAGGGTGGCGCCGCCGGGCCAGCGGTAATCGGCGCGCACTTGCCCCTGGCGGCGCGGCACGCTGGTCAGCGACTTGCCTTCGAGCGCCGGGTTGCTGGCGTTCTCCTCGATCCGCGAGCGGTTGTAGGTGAAGCTGGCGCTCAGCGCCAGCGCCTCGCTCGGGCGGTAGGCGGCTTCCAGTTCCAGGCCGCGGGTGGTGACGGCGCCGACGTTGATCTTGTCGACATTGGTCGCGTCGCGGCGGACCGAATAGATGAAGTCCCTGGCGTCGTTGTAATAGAGCGTCGCCTTGACGTAGCCGCGCCGGCCGAAATAGTAGTCGGCGCCGAGGTCGTAGGCCTTGACGGTTTCCGGATCGAGATCTGGGTTCGCCCAGTAGGTCGTCGTGCCGCGCCGGGTGTTGGCGTAGAGGTTGAACATGTCCGGCAGGTTGAAGGCGCGGCCAGCGCTGGCGCGCAGGTTGAAGGCATCGTTGACCTTGAACAGGGTCGCCAGCTTGGGCGAGAAATCACCGGCGGAACGCTCGCGGTAGCTCGTGCTGGGCTGGCCGACGCCGCTATCGACCTGGTTGCCGCCGGTGGTCCAGTGGTCGTAGCGGCCGGCGAGGTTGAGTTTCCAGCGCGCCGTCAGTGCCATCTCGTCCTGGATGAAGACGCCGTAGCGGCGCAGGTCGCCGCGCGTGTCGCGCAGGCGGCTGCTGCCCGGATAGGAGAAATGGTTGTCGACGTCGCCATCGAGAAAATCGAGGCCCAGCGTAACCCGGTGGATGGAACCCAGGGCGTGCGAATGCTGGGCGTTGAAACCGACGCTGCGATCCTCGTACAAGCCCTTCTCGGAAATCGTCCGGTAGGTGACCGGATTGAGCGTGTCCGCCCACTGCTTGCCGAAACGCCCGTAAAGCGCGACCGAGGTATTCGAACTGTCGTCGTCACGGACATAGCGCACGGTCGGCACGTATTGCTCGCGTTTCGACGGCTGGTAACCCGGCGCCCCCGGGCGGTAGAAACCGGTGGCCTCGTCCTTGAGATAGCTGACGCCGGCCTCGATGAAGGAACGGGTATCGATCTCGTGCAGCAGCTTGATTGCGGCGTTGTCCTTGAGCGTACCGATCTTGTCGCGGTTGGCGGCCGGGATGGTGGTATCCGGGCGCCACATGTCGTAGCCGTCGCTGGTGAAGTGGCTGGCCGACACCCGTACCGATGTGGCACCGAAACGCTGCGAATGCGAGGCCAGCAGGCGCTTGCTGTTCAGGCTGCCGTATTCGGCGCCGAGCCGCGTCTTGGTGCCCGGTTCGGGCGCGCGCGACAGCACGTTGATGACGCCGCCCATCGCGTTGGCGCCGTAGAGCCCGGAACTGGCGCCGCGCACCACTTCGACGCGCTCGACGTCCTGGGTGCTCAGTTGCGACCAATCGACCTGGCCGTCGTAGAGCACGTTCATCGGAATGCCGTCGAGCAGCACCAGAGTCCGGCTGTTGCCAGGCAGGCCACGGGTATAGGTCTGGGCGATGCGGTTCGGCGACGAGGCGTCCATGCGCGCCGCGTAGACGCCCGGTACGCCCTGCAGCACCTGGTCGACGGTGGTCGCGCCGGAGGCCTCGATGCGCTCGCGGTCGATCACCGATACCGCCGCCGGCACCTCGCGGATCGACTGCTCGGTGCGGGTCGCAGTGACCACGACCTGGGCGAGGCCGCGTTCGTCTTCGGCAAAAACATTGGTCGCGGCAAGGCAGCCGCAGGCCAGCAGCAGGCGGCGGGCCGGCTCGGACATCTGGAACATGGTTTTCCCCCTGAGATTCTTCAGCGGCCGGCTCCCCTGCCGTCCGCCGTGCAGGGGCGGACTATACGGAGCCCCCCGGCACCCCGGAATGTGGCAAATTGCCGCATCCCGCCGGGCAAGCCGGCGACAGTGGGGCATCCACTTCACGTATCATTTCCGGCTTCTCTCCGGAACCCGCACACGATGAACCGCGAAACGCCCCCAACCATCTATCTCAAGGACTACACTCCGCCGGCCTGGTGGATCGACACCGTCGACCTCGATTTCGTCGTCGAAACCGGCGCCACCACGGTCACCGCCCGCCTCGCGCTGCGCCGCAACCCGGCCGTCGCCGCGCAACCGCTGGTGCTCGACGGCGAAGACCTGGAAACGCTCGGTGTCAGCGTGGACGGTCAGCCGGCCACCTTCGTCGCGACGCCGACCTCGCTGACGCTGACCGACCTGCCCGACGCCTGCACGCTGACCACCGTCGTGCGCATCGACCCCGACAAGAACACCCGCCTCTCCGGCCTCTACCGCTCCAAGGACGGCTACTTCACGCAATGCGAGGCGCAGGGTTTCCGCCGCATCACCTGGTTCCTCGACCGGCCGGACGTGATGTCGGTCTACACGGTGACCCTGCACGCCGACAAAGAGGCTTTCCCGGTGCTGCTCGCCAACGGCAACCCGGTCGCCGCCGGCGACGAGGCCGACGGCCGCCACTGGGCGAAATGGGCCGACCCGTTCAGGAAACCGGCCTATCTGTTCGCCGTCGTCGCCGGCAAGCTCGACGTGTTGCGCGACAGCTTCCGCACCGCCTCCGGGCGCGAGGTGCAGCTCGCCATCTACGTCGAACCGGGCAAGCTCGACCAGTGCCCGCACGCGATGGCGGCGCTGCAAAAATCCATGAAATGGGACGAGGAACGCTTCGGCCTCGAATGCGACCTCGACCACTACATGATCGTCGCCGTCGGCGACTTCAACATGGGCGCGATGGAGAACAAGGGCCTCAACATCTTCAACACGAAGTATGTGCTCGCTCGCCCGGATGTCGCCACCGACGTTGATTTCGAGAACATCGACCGGGTCGTCGCCCACGAGTATTTCCACAACTGGACCGGCAACCGCGTCACCTGCCGCGACTGGTTCCAGCTGTCGCTGAAGGAAGGCCTGACCGTGTTCCGCGACCAGGAATTCGGCGCCGACCTGCACAACCGGCAGACCGCCCGCATCCGCGAGGTGCGCGGCCTGCGCGCCGCCCAGTTCCCGGAAGACGCCGGGCCGATGGCGCACCCGATCCGCCCGGCCAGCTTCGTCGAGATCAACAATTTCTATACGTCGACCGTCTATGAAAAGGGCGCCGAAGTCATCCGCATGATCCAGACGCTGATCGGCCGCGACGCCTTCCGCGCCGGCATGGACGAGTACTTCCGCCGCCACGACGGGCAGGCGGTGACCTGCGAGGATTTCGTCGCCGCGATGGCCGCCGCCAGTGGTTTCGACTTCACCCAGTTCATGCGCTGGTACAACCAGCCGGGCACGCCGAAGGTTGTCGTCGACGGCCATTACGACCCGCTCGAACGCA
This sequence comes from Azonexus caeni, assembly GCF_048146105.1. NCBI lineage: Bacteria > Pseudomonadati > Pseudomonadota > Betaproteobacteria > Rhodocyclales > Azonexaceae > Azonexus > Azonexus caeni. The sequence continues at coordinate 2,509 of NZ_JBKJAD010000033.1, read as the reverse complement.
GCTACACGCTGACCTGCACGCAGAGCAACCCGCGCGCCAGCGACGATGCGCCGGCGCTGATCCCGATCCGCGTCGCGCTGTTCACCGAAGCCGACGAACTGATCGCCGGCAGCGAACGCACCCTGCAACTGACCGCCAACAGCCAGTCCTTCGTCTTCAACGACATCGGCGACGAGCCGGTGCCCTCGCTGCTGCGCGACTTCTCGGCGCCGGTCAATCTCGAGTTCGACTACACGCCGGAACAGCTGACCCTGCTGCTGGCCTTCGAGACCGACCCGTTCAACGCCTGGGAAGCCGGCCAGCGCCTGGCATCGACGCTGATCCTCGGCGCCGCCGCCGAAATCGCCGCCGGCCGCACCCCGCAGTGGCCGGACAGCTTCACCGCCGCCTGCCGCCGCCTGCTGCAGACGCAGCGCGAGCGCGGCGCCGCCTTCGTCGCCGAAGCACTGACCCTGCCCGGCGAAACGACGCTCGCCGAACAGTTGGAGATCGTCGATCCCGACGCCTTGCACGCCGCCCGCAACGGCCTGCGCCGCCACCTCGCCGAACAGCTCGAAGGCGAGTTTTCCGGCCTTTACGCCGCGTTAACCGTCAAGGAAGCCTACGCGCCGGACAGCGAACAGGCCGGCCGCCGCGCGCTGCGCAACCTGTGCCTGTCCTATCTCCTCGAACTCGACAGCGACGCCTTGCGCCGGCTGGCCTACGCGCAGTTCCGCGAAGCCGACAACATGACCGACCAGTTCGCCGCACTGGCCGCGCTGGCCAACATCAACGCCGCCGTCTGCGTGCAGCGCGAGGAGGCGCTGGCCGAGTTCTACGACCGCTGGAAAGACGAAGCGCTGGTCGTCGACAAGTGGCTACAGGTGCAATCGACCAGCCGCCGGCCCGACACGCTGGCCACGGTGAAGGCGCTGACACAGCACCCGGCCTTCGACGCCGGCAACCCGAACAAGATCTACGCGCTGATCCGCGCCTTCGGCGCCAACCTGGTCCGCTTCCACGCCGCCGACGGCAGCGGCTACGCCTTCATGGCCGAACGCATCCTGCTGCTGCACGAGCGCAACCCGCAGGTGGCCTCGCGGCTGGCGCGCAGCTTCGACCGCTGGAAGAAGTTCGACGCCGACCGCCAGGCACATGCGCGCGCGGCGCTGGAAAAAATCCGCGCCCACCCCGGCCTGGTCCGCGACGTGCTGGAAGTGGTCGAAAGAGCGCTGGGCTGACGGCAGGCTACCGCCGGATGCACCGATCCGGCGGTCAGGCCAGCCGATGGAAATCGCTGAACCAGCGCGCGAAGTTGGCGACCCCTTGTTCGACCGGGGTCGCGGGCTGGTAGTCGAACTGCTCGACCAGGTCGTCCACGTTCGCCCAGGTATCCGGCACGTCGCCCGGCTGAAGCGGCAGGAAGGCTTTCTCCGCGGTCCGGCCCAGGGCTTTTTCCAGCGCGCCGACATAGGCCATCAGGTCGACCGGGCGATTGTTGCCGATGTTGTAGACCCGCCACGGCGCCCGGCTCGTCCCCGCATCGGGCTGCTCGCCCGACCAGTCGGGGTTGGGTGGCGCCGGGCGATCGAGGACGCGGATCACGCCTTCGACGATGTCGTCGATGTAGGTGAAATCCCGGCGGTGCTTGCCGTGATTGAAGAGTTTGACGACCTCGCCCTTGACGATTGCCCAGGCAAACTTCTGCAAGGCCATGTCCGGCCGATCCCACGGACCATAGACGGTGAAAAAGCGCAGCCCGGTCGTCGGCAGCCCGTAGAGGTGGCTATAGGAATGGGCCATCAACTCGTTGGCCTTCTTGGTCGCGGCGTACAGGCTGAGCGGATGGTCGACGTTGTCGTGCACCGAAAACGGCAGCGCGGTATTTGCCCCGTACACGCTGGAACTGCTGGCATAGACCAGGTGTTCGACGCCGTTGTGGCGGCAGCCTTCGAGGATATGGGCAAAACCGACGAGGTTGCTGTCGATGTAGGCCAGCGGGTTCTCCATCGCGTAGCGCACCCCGGCCTGCGCGGCCAGGTTGACCACGCGCCGGGGCTGGTGGGTCCTGAACAGTTCCGCCATGCCGGAACGGTCGGCCAGGTCGATGCGCAGGTGGGTGTAGTTGGGATGCCCGAGCTGACGGGCCAGACGCGCTTCCTTCAGCGCCGGATCGTAGTAGTCGTTGTGATTGTCGATCCCGATGACGGTGTCACCACGCGCCAGCAGGCGCAGCGAGACGGCCGAACCAATGAAACCGGCGGCGCCGGTGACGAGTACTGTCAATTGATCGCTCCCAAACGAGTCACGGAAAAACCTGTCCGCCGCGCCAGGACGCGGCCAGGTGCACGATAGGCGCGCTATTTTTCAGTTTGATGAGCCTCGCCCGGCGGCGTCACAAAGCCTTAAGGAGACGCTGATTTATTCCGATTTTCGGAACGACGATAGCGTTGGGATGAGAAAATGCTGAAAGCGTGACAGCGGGTAGGCGAGATGACAAAGCAAGCGAGCTTTTCTGAACTGGAATATG
>NZ_JBKJAD010000032.1:0-32308 GCF_048146105.1 Azonexus caeni | reverse complement strand
GCCGTATTGCGTCCGCAGTAGCAAAAACAAGGGAAAATCGTGCGCTTCCAGATAAAAATCACCAAATCTCGGCCATCCAAGCTCAATTTCAGCAGCCAGGTCGCCTCAAGTCCGACAGGCTGCTAGAATGCCGCCTATCTTTTGCGGGGAAGCAGGCGTTGTCGGAAAACATCCTGGTCGATATCGAAGACCTACATTTCACCTATGATGGGCGGCCGGTGCTGCAGGGGATCAACATGCGCATCCCGCGCGGCAAGGTGGTGGCCATCATGGGCGGCTCCGGCTGCGGCAAGACCACCCTGTTGCGCTGCATCGGCGGCCAGTTGCGGCCGAGTGGCGGAACCGTGCGACTGGCCGACGCCGTGGTCAGCAAGATGTCGGAGGCCGAGCTTTATCGACTGCGTCGACGCATGGGGATGCTGTTCCAGTTCGGCGCCTTGTTCACCGATCTGTCGGTGTTCGAGAACGTGGCCTTTCCGTTGCGCGAGCATACCGATCTTTCCGACGAAATGATCCGCGACCTGGTGCTGATGAAGCTGGAAGCCGTTGGCCTGCGTGGCGCCCATGCCTTGATGCCGGGTTCGCTGTCCGGCGGCATGGCGCGGCGGGTGGCACTGGCCCGGGCGATCGCCCTGGATCCGATGCTGGTCATGTACGACGAACCCTTCACCGGCCTCGATCCGATCGCGCTCGGCGTCATCGGCCGCCTGATCCGGACCCTGAACGACGCGCTGGGGGCGACCTCGATCATGGTCACGCACGATGTTCAGGAGTCGCTGCAGATCGTCGATTACATCTATTTCCTGAACGGCGGCCGGGTGGTTGCCGAAGGGACGCCGGACGAAATCCGTGCCTCGCGCGACCCTTTCGTGCACCAGTTCGTGCATGCCGAGCCTGACGGGCCGGTGCATTTCGACTATCCGGCAGCATCGATGCAGGCCGATTTTTCCCTGGGGGGCGGATATGCCGGGGCCGCTTGACCTGCTGCGCAAGATCGGCGCACCGACCGTCGATCGCATCTGGCGCCTCGGCTTCGCGGCGCGTTTCTTCTTTGCCATCCTGACCCATTCCGGAACGGCCTTCCGTCGCCTGCCGCTGACCTTGCGCGAAATCTACTTCAGTGGCGTGCTATCGCTGTTGATCATCCTGGTTTCAGGCTTGTTCGTCGGTCTGGTGCTCGGCCTCCAGGGCTATGAAACCCTGCAGCGTTATGGCTCGACCGAGGCCCTGGGGATTCTTGTTGCACTGTCGCTGGTGCGCGAACTGGGACCGGTGGTTGCCGGCCTGTTGTTCGCCTCGCGGGCCGGTTCGTCGATCACCGCCGAGATCGGTCTGATGAAGACGACCGAGCAGTTGAAGGCGATGGACATGATGGCGGTCAATCCGCTGGCCCGTGTCGTGGCGCCGCGCTTCTGGGGCGGGGTGGTGTCGATGCCGCTGCTGGCGGCGATGTTCTCGGCGATGGGCGTGTTCGGTGGCTGGCTGATCGGTGTTGTCTTCATCGGGGTCGATGATGGTGCCTTCTGGTCGCAGATGCAGTCGAGCGTCGATTTTCGCTACGACATTCTCAATGGCGTCATCAAGAGTGTCGTTTTTGGTTTTGCTGTTTCGCTGATTGCAGTGTTCGAGGGTTACGACGCGGTCCCTACGGCGGAAGGGGTGTCGCGAGCGATCACCCGCACCGTCGTGACTTCGGCGATGACCATTCTGGCGCTGGATTTCATTCTGACATCGTTCATGTTCCGGGGAACATCATGAACCGTACCGTAATCGACCTCTGGGTCGGCTTCTTCGTTGCTCTCGGCATTGCCGCAGTGTTGTTTTTGGCGCTCAAGGTGGGCAATCTTTCGGCGGCCCACTTGTCCGAGACCTATGTCCTGCAAGCCAAGTTTGATAACATCGGCGGCCTGAAGGTGCGCGGTCCGGTTCGCAGTGCCGGCGTTCTGGTGGGCAGGATCGCGGATATCCGCTTCGATCCCGAAAGCTACCAGGCGGTGGTGACGATGAACATCGACGGGCGTTACCGCTTTCCGCGGGATACCTTCGCATCGATTTATACGGCGGGTCTGCTGGGCGAGCAGTACATCGGTTTCGACGTCGGTGGCGACGAGAAGATGCTGCAACCGGGCGACACGGTGAAAATGACCCAGTCAGCGGTGGTCTTGGAAAAACTGATCAGCCAGTTCCTTTTCGGCAAGGCGGCTGAAGGACAGGATAGCAAATGACATTGAAGGCAGGATTTTCGGTTCGGCGATTGCTTCGTCTGCTGGCTCTCGGCGGTGCGCTGGCGGTCTCGACCGCTCATGCCAGCGCCCAGGAAGCTCAGCGCGATCCTTACGAAAATTTCAATCGTTCGATGTTCTCGGTGAACGAAGCGCTGGATAAATACGCCGCCCGTCCGGTCGCCCAGGCCTACGATGCTGCCTTTCCCTTGCCGGTCAAGGCCAGTGTCGGCAATTTCTTCGGCAATGTCGGTGAAGTCTGGGGCGGTGCCAACAACGCGCTGCAGGGCAAGCCGGCCGATGCCGGTCTGGGACTGACGCGTTTCCTGATCAACTCGACTGTCGGTATCCTGGGGCTGTTCGATGTCGCCAGCGAACTCGGCTTCGAGCGTTACAACGAGGATTTCGGCCAGACGATGGCGGTTTGGGGCGTCGGCAACGGCCCCTACGTCTTCCTGCCGGTGGTTGGTCCGCGCACCTCGCGCGACCTGCTGGGCTGGGCTGTCGATACCTATGTCGACCCGGTGTCGACGATCCACCCGGAATCGGTGCGCATTGGTACCTCGGTCCTGCGTTTCGTCGATGTTCGCGCCGGTTTGCTGCCCGCCGACAAGGTGGTCGAGGAAGCAGCGCTCGACAAATACGCCTACGTGCGCGATGCCTACCTGCAGCGTCGCCGCAACCTGATTTACGATGGCCGCCCGCCGCGTCTGGATGATTGAGTTGAGGGTTCTTTGATGATCAAGCGTTTGCTTGCTGTATGCCTGGCCTGTTTTCTCGCCGCTCCGCTGTTTGCCGCCGAAGCGCCCGACGCGCTGATTCGTCGTGTTTCCGAAGAAGTGCTGGAAATCGTCCGCCAGGACAAGGACATCCGCAACGGGGACATCCAGAAGATCAGCGCGCTGGTCGACGCCAAAGTGCTGCCTTATTTCAATTTCCAGCGCATGACCTCGCTGGCGGTCGGTCGCGACTGGCGCAGCGCCAACCCGGCCCAGAAGAACCGTCTGGCCGAAGAATTCAAGAACCTGCTCGTTCGCACCTACTCCAATGCACTGAGTAGCTACAGCAACCAGCGTATCGTTTTCAAGCCGTTCAAGATGAAGAGCGGCGAAACGGAAGTGCTGGTGCGCTCCGAAGTGACGCAACCCGGTTCGCAACCGGTGCAGATCGATTACTGGCTGGAACAATCTGGTGACAACTGGAAGGTCTTCGATGTTGTCGTGGCCGGCATCAGTCTGGTTACCAATTACCGCGAGCAGTTCGCCAATGAAGTGCGCGCTGGCGGCATCGACGGCCTGATCGCCAGCCTGGCAGCCAAGAACAAGTCGCTGGAAGTCGCTGCGGCGGCAAAAAACGGCAAGAAATGATCGAGCGTAGCAACGGTGCCCTCGCCGTTCGCGGCGCCATGGTGATGGCGAATGCCAGGGCCTTGCTGGCGGCCGGCTGCGCCGAGATGGGGGGCGATTCGGTCGTCGATCTGTCCGCCGTCGACGCAGCCGATTCCTCGGCGCTGGCGGTGATGCTCGGCTGGCTGCGGCATGCCCAGGCGGCCAAGCAGCGCCTTTCCTTTGTCGGCGTTCCCGCCGGCGTGCTCTCCCTGGCCGAACTCTACGGCATTTCCGACCTGTTGCCCCTGGCCTGAGCGGCCTGTCCATGCCTGCAGCCGTTTCCGTCGTCGACGTCGTCAAGTCCTTTGCTTCCCTCAAGGCACTGGCCGGAATATCGCTGCGCATCGAGCCCGGCGAATTTTTTGGCCTGCTCGGCCCCAACGGCGCCGGCAAGACGACGCTGATTTCCTGCCTGGCCGGGCTGACCCGGATCGACAGTGGTTCGATCAGCGTCCTTGGCCACGATGTCGTGCGTGACTTCCGCCAGGCGCGGCGGCTGCTCGGCGTGGTGCCGCAGGAACTGGTGTTCGATCCCTTCTTCAGTGTGCGCGAGACCTTGCGCATCCAGTCGGGCTACTTCGGTATCCGCAACAACGATGACTGGATCGACGAAATCCTGCATCACCTCGATCTCACCAGCAAGGCCGACGCCAACATGCGGCGTCTGTCGGGCGGTATGAAGCGGCGTGTCCTGGTTGCCCAGGCGCTGGTACACAAGCCGCCGGTGATCGTTCTCGACGAGCCGACCGCCGGGGTCGATGTCGAATTGCGCCAAGGTCTGTGGCAGTTCGTCCGCCGCCTCAACAGCGAGGGGCACACCATCATCCTGACCACGCATTACCTCGAGGAGGCGGAAGCCCTGTGCAACCGCATCGCCCTGATGAAACAGGGGCAGCTGATTGCGCTCGACAGTACGGCCAACCTGATGGCGGCGCATCCCGGCGCTTCGCTGGAAGAGGTTTTCATGCGGACGCTACGGCAATGAGCATCAATGAGTTGCTGATCGGTTTCTGGACCCTGTTTTACAAGGAAGTCCTGCGCTTCTGGAAGGTTGCCTTCCAGACCGTCGCCGCGCCGGTGCTGACGGCGATGCTCTACCTGATGATCTTCGGTCATGTGCTCGAGGACCATGTCCGGGTGCATGGCATTGGCTACACCAGTTTCCTGATCCCCGGGCTGGTGATGATGCAGGTGCTGCAGAACGCTTTCGCCAATTCATCGTCGAGCCTGATCCAGGCCAAGATCACCGGTTCCATCGTGTTCGTCCTGCTGCCGCCGATTCCCTATGGCGCGTTCTTTGCTGCCTACGTGCTGGCCGCTCTGCTGCGCGGCCTGATGGTCGGTGTCGGCGTGCTGCTGGCGACCGTCGTTTTTGTCGACCTGCAGGTGGCGGCGCCGCTCTGGATCTTCACTTTCGCTTTCCTGAGCGGTGCCCTGTTCGGCGCGCTCGGCATGGTGGCGGGGATCTGGGTCGAGAAATTCGATCAGCTCGCTGCGTTCCAGAACTTTCTGATCATGCCGCTGACCATGTTGTCCGGCGTCTTTTATTCGATTCACAGCCTGCCGCCGTTCTGGCGGGGTTTGTCCCATTACAATCCTGTCTTTTACATGATCGACGGCTTCCGTTACGGCTTTTTCGGTGTTTCCGATGTCGCGCCGGAACTCAGCCTGGCGGTCGTCGCCGGTTGTCTGCTGGCAGTGGCCGCGATCACGCTGGGACTGCTGCGGCAGGGCTGGAAACTGAGAAACTGAGAGAACATGCATCCCGAAGAGATCAAACAATATATTCTCGCCGGCATGAACTGCGTGCACCTGGAGCTTGATGGCGATGGCCAGCATTTCCAGGCGCTGGTGGTCAGCGCCGAGTTCGCTGGCCTCAACCGCGTGCAGCGGCAGCAGCGGGTCTATCGCACCTTGCAGGAAAAACTGGCGACCGGCGAACTGCACGCCCTGTCGTTCAAGACCCTGACCCCCGAAGAATGGAGCGCCCAGCGTGGATAAGTTACTGATCCGGGGCGGTCATGCCCTGAACGGCGAAATCGCCATGTCCGGCGCCAAGAACGCGGCACTGCCCATCCTCTGCGCTTCGCTGCTGACTGCCGAGGCGCTGGAGTTTTCCAACGTGCCGCAACTCAACGACATCTCGACCATGCTGCGCCTGCTCGGCGACATGGGGGTGGCAATCACCCGAGATGGCGACGACGGTATGGTCTGTCTTGATGGCAGCACGCTGAACAACCCGGTTGCTTCGTACGAGATGGTCAAGACCATGCGCGCCTCGATCCTCGTGCTCGGGCCGCTGCTTGCCCGCTGCGGCGAAGCGAAGGTGTCGCTGCCTGGCGGCTGTGCCATCGGTGCGCGGCCGGTCGATCAGCACATCAAGGGGCTGCAGGCAATGGGAGCCGAAGTCAAGGTCGAGCAGGGCTATGTGCATGCCCGGGCGAGCCGCCTCAAGGGCGCGCGCATCTGTACCGACATGGTGACCGTTACCGGCACCGAGAACCTGATGATGGCGGCCTGTCTGGCCGACGGCGAGACAGTCATCGAAAACGCCGCCCGCGAACCCGAGGTGGTCGATCTGGCCAATTGCCTGGTGGCGATGGGGGCGCGCATTTCCGGCGCCGGTACCGACATCGTCCGCATCCAGGGTGTCGACAAGTTGCATGGCGCCCGCCATGCGATCATGCCCGACCGCATCGAGACCGGCACCTACCTGTGTGCGGCCGCGGTGACCGGTGGCAAGGTACGGCTGACCCGGACCTCGGCTGCCTATCTCGACTCCGTCGTCGACAAGCTGCTCGATGCCGGCTGCGAGATCGTCATCGAGCGCGACGCGATCCAGCTTTCGGCGCCCGCCCGACTCAAGTCGGTCAGCTTGCGGACCGCACCCTATCCGGCTTTCCCGACCGACATGCAGGCGCAGTTCATGGCCATGAACTGCGTCGCCGACGGTGTCGCGACGATCCGTGAGACGATCTTCGAAAACCGCTTCATGCATGTGAACGAACTGATGCGCCTCGGTGCCAACATCCAGATCGAAGGCAACAACGCCGTCGTCCGCGGGGTTGGCCAGTTGCAGGGGGCGACCGTGATGGCCACCGACCTGCGCGCCTCGGCATCGCTGATCATCGCCGGCCTGGTGGCGCAGGGCGAGACGCAGATCGATCGCATCTATCATCTCGACCGCGGCTACGAGCGGATCGAACAGAAACTTTCGGCGCTCGGCGCTTCCGTCGAACGTCTGCGCTGAGCGGTGGAATGTCGCTTCCCTGCTGAATTTCGGGCTTTTTGGCAGGGCGGCGAAAAAAAATCTGAAAAAGGCTTTGCATTCTTCGTAAGCTGCAGCATACTCGCGGGCACGGGATTTCCAGGCAGTGTGTTGTTCCTGCGCCGTTTTCGGTTTGTCAGCTCCTCGGTCTTGATTCTCGGTATTTATTTATTTTTTCCAAGGAAGCTTCAACATGGCAACTGGTACCGTCAAGTGGTTCAACGACTCCAAGGGTTTTGGTTTCATCACGCCGGAAGGCGGCGGTGAAGACCTCTTCGCCCATTTCTCCGCGATTCAGGGCAACGGCTTCAAGACCCTGGCTGAAAACCAGCGCGTTTCCTTCGACATCGTCACCGGTCCGAAGGGCAAGCAGGCAGCCAACATCAACAAGATCGACTGATTCAGTCTTACTTGTGCTGCGAAAGGCCCGGGAAACCGGGCTTTTTTGCGTCTACGGCCGGTTGCGTGGTCGCGGTGGCAGGTCGATAATCGACGGCTTATCCAACCAGACAAGGGGAGACATCGATGTTGCGCAGAACTTTCATCGCGGCGGCCATTGCTGCTGGTTTGCTGGCTAGCGGGGTGGCCCAGGCCCAGACTTACCGCGCCGAGTACCGGCTGTCCACCACCCTCGGTCCGGCCTTCCCCTGGGGGCAGGCCGGCGAGCGCTGGATCGAGCTGGTCCGCGAAAAAACCCACGGCCGCATCAACATCAAGCTCTACGCCGGCAATTCGCTGGTCGGTGGCGAGCAGACCCGCGAGTTTACGGCGATCCGCCAGGGGGTCATCGACATGTCGATTGGTTCGACGATCAACTGGTCGCCGCAGATCAAGGAACTCAACCTGTTCTCGCTGCCTTTCCTGATGCCCGATTACAAGGCGATGGACGCGCTGACCCAGGGCGAAGTTGGCAAGGACCTGTTCGCCGTGCTCGAGAAAAAGGGCGATGTCATTCCTCTGGCCTGGGGCGAGAACGGCTTCCGCGAGATGTCGAACTCGAAGCGGGCGATCACTTCGCCAGCCGACATGAAAGGCATGAAGTTCCGCGTCGTCGGTTCGCCGCTGTACAACGAGACCTTCTCCGCGCTCGGCGCCAACCCGACCCAGATGAGCTGGGCCGACGCCCAGCCGGCGCTGGCGTCCGGCGCTGTCGACGGCCAGGAAAACCCGCTTTCGGTGTTCGTCGCCGCCAAACTGACCAATGTCGGCCAGAAGCACCTGACCTTGTGGCATTACGTCGCCGATCCGCTGATCTTCGTCGTCAACAAGCAGGTCTGGAATAGCTGGACGCCGGCCGACCGCGAGGCGGTTCGCCAGGCGGCGCTGCAGGCCGGGCGCGAAAACGTCGAGAAGGCGCGCAAGGGCATCGCCGGCAGCGACAACGCTGTGCTCAAGCAGATCGAGGCCTCCGGCGTCACCGTCACCCACCTGACGCCGGCGCAGCGCGATGCCTTCGTCCAGGCGACACGGCCGGTCTACCAGAAATGGGCGAAGACGATTGGCGCCGACCTGGTCAAGAAGGCCGAAGCGGCCATCGCCAAACGCTGATCCTTTGTCGCACCAGCCACGCCGGCTTCGGTCGGCGTGGCCTCATTGTCTTTCCCCATGTCGCAATCCGAATCCGCCGCCGCGCGCGGCAAGCTGACGCTCGGGCGCGTCGAGCGCTTCCTGATGGGCGCTTCGATGGCCTTGCTCTGTCTGTTGACGATGGCCAATGTCGTCGTCCGCTATTTCACCGATTTCTCCTTCGCTTTCACCGAGGAAGTCTCCGTCGCACTGCTCGTGGTCATGACCCTGGTCGGCGCTTCGCATGCCTTCAAGACTGGCCATCACATCGCCATCGACTACCTGGTCGCCCGCGGACCGCGCCTGAAGGCTTTTGCTTATCGCTTCTCGATGGCCTGCAGTCTGCTGATGTTCGGCCTGCTCGCCTGGTACGGTGCGCTGATGACCTGGGATGACTACAACTTCGAAGTCACCTCGCCGTCGCTCGGCGTGCCGCAATGGTGGTACACGATCTGGCTGCCGCTGCTCTCGCTGCTGATCGCGCTGCGCGTCCTGGTCCTGCTGCTGCGGGGTGAGAAATGATGGACTGGCTGCTCTTCGGGCTGTTCCTGGCGCTGATGCTGGCCGGCGTGCCGATTGCCGTCGCCATGGGTCTGGCCGGCGTCGCCGTCGTTGCGGTTGCCGATTTCGGCATGCTGTCGCTGCCGACCAACGTCTATACCGGCGTCGCCAAGTATCCGCTGATGGCCATCCCGGTCTTCGTCATCGCCGGGCTGATCTTCGAGCGCGCCGGCGTCGCCGCCGGCATCGTCCGCTTCGTCTCGGCCATCGTCGGCCAGCGCCGTGGCAGCTTGGCGATCGTCGCCATCCTGGTGGCGATGATCATGGGCGGCATTTCCGGTTCCGGGCCGGCCGATTCGGCGGCGGTCGGGGCGGTGATGCTGCCGTCGATGATCAAGGCCGGCTACCCGCGTGCCTTCACCGCCTCGGTGATCGCTTCCGCCGGTTCGACCGGCATCCTGATCCCGCCGTCGATCGCGCTGATCATCTACAGCCTGCTGGTGCCGGCGGCGTCGGTGCCGGCGCTGTTCGCGGCTGGCATCATCCCCGGTATCCTGGTCGGCCTGGCGTTGATCCTGATGGCCTGGTGGTTGTCGGTGCGCAGCGGCTTCGAGGCTGACGTCAGCGAGGCGCGGCCACCGTTCTGGCAGAGCCTGCGCGAAGCGGCGTGGGGGCTGGCAGCGCCGGTGATCATCCTCGGCGGCATGCGCAGCGGCCTGTTCACGCCGACCGAAGCGGCCGTCGTCGCCGTCTTCTACGGCATCTTCGTCGGCACGGTGATCAATCGCCAGCTCGGCTGGAACGACATCTGGAAGGTCTTCGTCGAAGCCGCCGAGATTTCCTCGGTGATCATGATCATCATCGCCCTGGCCAGCGTTTTCGCCTGGGCCAGTTCGACGCTGAGCAGCTTCGACCGGCTGGCGCAGACGGTGCTCGGCAGCGGGCTGAGCGAAACCGGCATGCTGCTGATGATCCAGGGGTTGCTGCTGGTCGCCGGCATGTTCCTCGACGCCATCTCGATCTACTTCATCTTCCTGCCGCTGCTGGTGCCGATCGCCATGCACTTCCAGTGGGATCTGGTGTGGTTCGGCGTGATCATCACGATGAACCTGGCGCTCGGCCAGTTCACGCCGCCGATGGGCGTGAACCTGATGGTTACCTGCCGGATGGCCGGCATCGGCATGGACAGCACGGTGCGCTGGGTGCTGTGGATGGTGCTGGCGATGGGATCGACGGTGCTGCTCGTCACCTTCGTACCGGAACTGGCGCTGTGGCTGCCGCGCCACCTCGGTTACCTGTAGGCGCGCTTTATCGTCCCGATAGCGCGCGTCGCGGCCGGGGCGGCGGGCGCTTGCGGTAAAATGCACTCTTTGTCTTCAGGCTGAACCCCCGTGACGACCATCACCATCGCCCTCTCGAAGGGCCGCATCTTCGACGAAACCCTGCCGCTGCTGGCGGCGGCGGGGATCGTCCCGGCCGAGAATCCGGAGACCTCCCGGAAGCTGATCATCGAGACCAACCAGCCGCAGGTGCGCGTCGTCATCGTCCGCGCCACCGATGTGCCGACCTACGTCCAGTATGGCGCGGCCGACATCGGCGTCGCCGGCAAGGACGTGCTGATCGAGCACGGCGGCGACGGCCTCTATGCGCCGCTCGACCTGAACATCGCCAAGTGCCGGATGATGGTCGCCGTGCCGGAGGGTTTCGACTACGCCAATGCGGTGCGCCAGGGCGCCCGGCTCAAGGTCGCCTCCAAGTACATCAAGACGGCGCGCGAGCACTTCGCCGCCAAGGGCGTGCACGTCGACCTGATCAAACTCTACGGTTCGATGGAACTGGCGCCGCTGGCCGGGCTGGCCGACGCCATCGTCGACCTGGTGTCGACCGGCGGTACGCTGAAGGCCAACAAGCTGGTCGCCGTCGAGCACATCCTCGACATTTCCTCGCGCCTGGTGGTCAACCAGGCGGCGCTCAAGGTCAAGCGCGAAATCCTGCAGCCGATCATCGACGCCTTCGCGCAGGCGGTGGAGAAGTAAATGACGATAGCCATCCAGCGTTTGTCCACGGGCGACGCCGATTTCCCGGCGCAATTGAAGACGCTGCTCGCTTTCGAAGCGGCCGCCGACGACAACATCGAACGCACCGTCGCCGCCATCCTGGGCGATGTCAAGACGCGCGGCGACGCCGCCGTGGTCGACTACAGCAACCGCTTCGACCACCTTTCCGTCGCCTCAATGGCCGACCTCGAACTGTCGCGCGACGAACTGGAAAAGGCGCTCGCCGGCCTGCCCGCCGAGCGCCGCGCCGCGCTCGAAGCGGCCGCCCAGCGCGTGCGTGCCTACCACGAGAAGCAGAGGCTCGACGGCTGGTCCTACACCGAAGCCGACGGCACGTTGCTCGGCCAGATGATCACCCCGCTCGATCGCGTCGGCCTCTACGTGCCGGGCGGCAAGGCGGCCTATCCGTCGTCGGTGCTGATGAACGCGATCCCGGCCAAGGTGGCCGGGGTCAAGGAACTGATCATGGTCGTGCCGACGCCGGGTGGCGAGCACAACCAGCTGGTGCTGGCGGCGGCCTGCCTGGCCGGCGTCGACCGCGTGTTCACCATCGGCGGCGCGCAGGCGGTCGGCGCACTCGCCTACGGCACCGAGAGCGTGCCGCAGGTGGACAAGATCGTCGGTCCGGGCAACGCCTACGTGGCGACGGCCAAGCGTCGGGTGTTCGGTATCGTCGGCATCGACATGGTCGCCGGCCCGTCGGAAATCCTGGTCGTCTCGGACGGTACCGGCAATCCGGACTGGGTGGCGATGGACCTGTTCTCGCAGGCCGAGCACGACGAACTGGCGCAGTCGATCCTGATCTGTATCGACGCCGCCTTCATCGAGCGCGTCCAGGCGAGCATCGAGAAGCTGCTGCCGACGATGCCGCGCCAGGAAGTGATCCGCACCTCGCTGAGCAACCGCGGCGCTTTCATTCTGGTGCGCGACATGGACGAGGCGGTGGCGATCGCCAACCGCGTTGCGCCGGAACACCTCGAGCTGGCGCTCGACAACCCGGACCCGTGGGTGGAAAAGATCCACCACGCCGGTGCCATCTTCATCGGCCACTACACCTCGGAATCGCTTGGCGACTACTGCGCCGGGCCGAACCACGTGCTGCCGACCTCCGGTTCGGCGCGCTTCTCGTCGCCGCTCGGCGTCTACGACTTCCAGAAACGGACCAGCCTGATCAAAGTGTCGCAGGCCGGCGCGCAGACGCTGGGCCGCATCGCATCCACGCTGGCGCACGGTGAGGGCCTGCCGGCACACGCCAAGTCGGCCGAGTTCCGGCTTGCCGACTGATTTTCGGCAAATTCTGCGGCCGACCGTGGATCACCCGCCAAATCCCCAGCGCCCGGACCTCCGGGCGCTTTTTTTGGCCTTCGCCGCGGTCGGCCTGTCCGGTTTCGGCGGCGTGCTGCCGTTCGCCCGGCGCATGCTGGTCGAACAGCGGCGTTGGCTGAGCGCCGAGGAATTCAACGCCCAGCTCGGCCTCTGCCAGTTCCTGCCCGGGCCGAACGTGGTGAACCTGTCGATTGTCGTCGGCAAGCGTTTCCATGGCTGGCGCGGCGCCATCGTTGCGCCGCTCGGCATGTTACTGGCGCCGATGCTGATCGTCCTGCTGCTCGGCATGGCTTACGACCGCTGGGGCCAACTGCCGCTCGCCCAGGAGATGCTGCGCGGCATCGCCGCCGCCGGTTGCGGTCTGCTCTTCGCGATGGCCTGGCGGATGGGCGCGGCGCTGCGCGACAAGGCGCTGTTCCTGCCATTCACCGTGTTGACCGTGGCCGCCATCGCCTGGCTGCGTTGGCCGCTGCCGGCGGTGATGCTGGGCGGGCTGGCGGCGGCCGGCGCGGTGGCCTGGTGGCGATTGGGGCGGCCATGATCGTCGTCCAGCTCTTCCTCGAATTCACGCTGCTTTCCTTCGTCGCCTTTGGTGGCGCCACCGCGCTGCTGCCGGAAATGCACCGGGTCGTCGTCGATCAGCAGCACTGGCTCGATGCCACCACTTTCACCCATCTTTACGCGATTGCCCAGGCGGCGCCGGGACCGAATGTGCTGGTGGTGACGCTGATCGGCTGGGAGATCGCCGGTTTGGCTGGAGCGCTGGCGACGACGCTGGCGATGTGCCTGCCGATGAGCGTGCTGATCTACCTGTTGATCGACCGCTGGGATAGCTTCGCCGGTCGCCGCTGGCAGCAGGCGCTCAGCCTCGGTGTGGCGCCGCTGGCGGTCGGCCTGATCTTTTCCGGGGCGACGCTGATCGCCCAGGCGGCCGGGCTGGGTTGGCGCGGTGGCTTGCTGGTGGTGGCGATCATGGTGTTGAATCTGCGTACGCGTTGGCATCCGTTGTGGTTCATTGCCGCCGGCGCGCTTCTCGGTTCGTCCGGCTGGCTGTGACGGCCGGCGTTTGCAGGAGGGCTTGGGCGAGATGGTGATGCAGGCGCATCAATGGACCTGGGGCATCAACCAGTGGGTGGAATACCTGCGCGACAAGGAATTGCCGGTGCTGCCGGGCACCGCGGCGCGCCTCGCGGCCTTGCGCGACGGCGGTGAGGCGGCGCGGGAAAACCTCTCGGCGCGCGATCTGGTCGATATCGTCTATGGTGATCCCTATCTGGCGCTGAAGCTGCTGCGCCGGGCCGAGGAACGGCGCACCCGGCAACTGGGGCACGACACGACGACGCCGCTGGCGGCCGTCCTGCAAACCGGTTACGACGAGTTGCAGGCGCTGGTCGCCAACAGCAAGGTCTCGGTCGGTCTCTTGCCCGGTTGCCACGCCTGCGAGCAGCGCGCGGTCCTCGCCGCCGTCCTGGCGCGGGCCTGGGCGACGCGCCGGGTGGACGTGCTGCCCGACGAAGTGGCGATGGCGGCGCTGCTGGCGGAAATCGGCGAACTGCTGCTGTGGCATTGCGCGCCGGAAATGACCGACAAGGAAGTTGCCATCTACCAGTGGAACGAGCGCTACTGGGCGCTCCAGCAGCGTACTTCGGAGATGGATTTCACCTTCCGCCAGTTGACCATGGCGCTGGCCCAGTCCTGGGGGCTGCCGACGCTGATCGTCGCCCTGATCAAGGGCGTCGACAGTCCGCGCGCCAATCTCGCCCGGCTCGGCCACGAGGCGGCCAAGGCAGTGATCGGCGAAGCCACCACCCCGGAACTGCTGGCGCTGCTGCAGGAAGTTGGCGCCTTGCTGCCGGCGGTCGATCTGCTGGCGATTGCCGAGCCGCTGCCGCTGGCCGATGAGCCGCGCGCTGCCTTGCAGGCGGCGATTGCCGCCGTCAAGGCCGCCGCGTCAGGCGAGCAGCCGGCGCAGGGCGGCGACCAGGCTTGAGCACTGCTCGTCGCTGCCGACGGTGATGCGCAGGAACTGGTCGATGCGCGGCAGCCGGAAGTGGCGGACGATGATGCCCTCGGCACGCAGCGCTTGCGCGAGTTCGCCGGCGTCGCGTTGCGGGTGGCGGGCGAAGATGAAGTTGGCGGCGGACGGCAGGACGTCGAAACCGAGTTCGGCCAACTGGCCGACCAGCGACTCGCGGCTGGCAATGACCGCCGCGCAGCACTGCCGGAAGTAGGCTTCGTCCTCGATCGCGGCTACGGCGCCGACGATCGCCAGGCGGTCGAGCGGGTAGGAGTTGAAGCTGTTCTTGACCCGTTCCAGCGCCTCGATCAGGTCCGGGTGGCCGACCGCGAAGCCGACCCGCAGCCCGGCCAGCGAGCGCGACTTGGACAGCGTGTGCACGACCAGCAGGTTGTCGTAGCGCTGGGTCAGCGGGATCGCGCTGGTGCCGCCGAAGTCGACATAGGCCTCGTCGACGAGCACCACCGAATCGGGGTTGGCGGCGACGATACGCTCGATCGCGGCGAGCGGCAGCAGGCGGCCGGTCGGGGCGTTCGGGTTGGCGATCAGGATGCCGCCGTTGGCGACTCTGCAGTAGTCGGCCGGATCGATCGAAAAATCGGCGGCGAGCGGCACGGCGACGTGGTCGACGCCGTAGAGCCCGCAATACACCGGGTAGAAGCTGTAGGTGATGTCCGGGAAGAGGAGCGGTGCGTCGTGCTTGAGCAGCGCCTGAAAGGCGTGCGCCAGCACCTCGTCGGAGCCGTTGCCGACGAAGACTTCGCGCGTCGTCACGCCGTGGCGCGCGGCGATCGCCTGCTTCAACAGGTCGGCGTTGGGGTCCGGGTAGAGGCGCAGGCTGGCGCCGTCGTCGCCGAGTTCGGCACGGATCGCCTCGACCACCCGCGGCGACGGCGGGAAAGGATGCTCGTTGGTATTGAGCTTGATCAGGTTGGCGATCTTGGGCTGTTCGCCCGGGACGTAGGGGGTGAGGTCGCGGGCGACCTGGCTCCAGAAGCGGCTCATCGGCTATTCACGGAAGGCGTAAAAATGAGGCGAAATGGTATCATGCCCCTCCGTTCCAACGATTTTTAGCCAAGTCCATGCGGCAAGCCGAAGTCACTCGCAATACCCTGGAAACCCAGATCACCGTCAAGCTCAACCTCGACGGCAGCGGCCAGGGCAAGTTCGCCACCGGCGTTCCCTTCCTCGACCACATGCTCGACCAGATCGCCCGGCACGGCCTGATCGACCTCGACATCGACGCCAAGGGCGACCTGCACATCGACGCGCACCATACCGTCGAGGACATCGGCATCACGCTCGGCCAGGCGCTGGCGAAAGCCTGGGGCGACAAGAAGGGACTGACCCGCTATGGCCACAGCTACGTGCCGCTCGACGAGGCGCTGTCGCGTGTCGTCATCGACCTCTCCGGTCGTCCGGGGCTCGAGTTCAATGTCGATTTCACGCGTGCCGTGATCGGCCAGTTCGATGTCGACCTGGTGGCCGAATTCTTCCATGGCCTGGTCAACCACGCCGGCATGACGCTGCATATCGACAACCTGCGCGGCAAGAATGCGCACCATCAGGCGGAAACCGTGTTCAAGGCCTTC
This sequence comes from Azonexus caeni, assembly GCF_048146105.1. Lineage (NCBI taxonomy): Bacteria > Pseudomonadati > Pseudomonadota > Betaproteobacteria > Rhodocyclales > Azonexaceae > Azonexus > Azonexus caeni. Next base: position 16,371 of record NZ_JBKJAD010000032.1, on the reverse strand, counting down.
GGCCGGGCGCTGCGCATGGCGGTGACGGCTGATCCGCGGATGGCCGGCTGCATGCCGTCGACCAAGGGCACGCTGTGATGGCTGGCCGGACGATCGCCGTCATCGACTACGGCATGGGCAATCTGCGCTCGGCCGCCAAGGCGGTCGAGCATGTTGCCGCAGGCGCCACCGTCGTCGTCACCGCCGATCCGGCGGTGGTCGCCGCCGCCGAGCGCGTCGTCTTCCCCGGCCAGGGGGCGATGCCCGATTGCATGCGCGAGCTCGACGCCCGTGGCTTGCGCGAGGCGGTGCTGCAGGCGGCGCGTGAGAAACCCTTCCTCGGCATCTGCGTCGGCGAACAGATGCTTTTCGAGAAGAGCGAGGAAGGCGATGTTGCCGGTCTCGGCGTCTTTCCCGGCGTCGTCCGGCGTTTCCCCGAGGCGCGCATGGTCGATGCCAACGGCCAGCGCCTGAAGGTGCCGCACATGGGCTGGAACGAAGTGCAGCAGCGGCCGCATGCGCTGTGGGCGGGAATTGCCGACGCATCGCGCTTCTACTTCGTACACAGCTACTGCGTGCAGGACATCGACCCGGCGCTGACCGTCGGCGTCACCGACTACGGCCTGCCCTTTACCTGTGCGGTGGCGCGGGATAATATCTTCGCGGTCCAGTTCCATCCCGAGAAAAGCGCCCGCGACGGCTTGCAGCTTCTGAAGAACTTCGTCGAATGGCGCCCCTGAACGGCACCTCCCGGAAATTCCCCCTCGCAGACTTTTTCCCATGCTGATCATTCCCGCAATCGACCTGAAGGACGGACAATGCGTCCGCCTCAAACAGGGCCTGATGGAACAGGCCACCGTCTTCTCCGAGAGTCCCGCCGAACAGGCACGGCACTGGCTGGAGCAGGGCGCCCGCCGCCTGCATCTGGTGGACCTCAACGGTGCCTTCGCCGGCAAGCCGAAGAACGCCGCGGCGATCAAGGCGATCCTGGCCGAAGTCGGCGACGAGATTCCGGTTCAGCTCGGCGGCGGCATCCGCGATCTCGATACCATTGAGGCCTGTCTCGACGGCGGTCTGTCCTATGTCATCATCGGCACCGCGGCGGTGAAGAACCCCGGTTTCCTGCACGACGCCTGCACCGCCTTTCCCGGCCACATCATCGTCGGCCTCGACGCCAAGGACGGCAAGGTGGCGACCGACGGCTGGTCGAAGTTGACCGGTCACGATGTCGTGGACCTGGGCAAGAAGTACGAGGATTACGGCGTCGAATCGATCATTTACACCGACATCGGCCGCGACGGCATGCTCTCCGGCATCAACATCGAAGCCACCGTGCGTCTGGCGCAGGCGCTGACCATTCCGGTGATCGCTTCCGGTGGCCTGTCCAACCTCGACGACATCCGCAAGCTGTGCGCGGTCGAAGGCGAAGGCGTTGTCGGCACCATCGCCGGTCGCGCCGTCTACGACGGATCGCTCGACTTCAAGGCGGCACAGGAACTCGCCGACGAGCTGGGCGCCTGATGCTCGCCAAACGCATCATTCCCTGTCTCGACGTCACCGCCGGCCGCGTCGTCAAGGGCACCAACTTCGTCGGCCTGCGCGATGCCGGCGATCCGATCGAGATCGCCCGCCGTTACAACGAGCAGGGCGCCGACGAGGTCACCTTCCTCGACATCACGGCCTCCTCCGATCAGCGCGACATCATCCTGCACATCGTCGAAGCCTGCGCCGAGCAGGTCTTCATTCCGCTCACCGTTGGTGGCGGCGTGCGCAAGGTGGAAGACGTGCGTCGCCTGCTCAACGCCGGCGCCGACAAGGTGTCGATGAACACCGCCGCGGTGCAGAACCCGGATCTGGTTTTCGACGCGTCGAGCAAGGTCGGCTCGCAGTGCATCGTCGTCGCCATCGACGCCAAGCAGGTGGCGCCGGGCAAGTGGCATGTGTTCACGCACGGCGGGCGCAACGATACCGGGCTCGATGCCATCGAATGGGCGAAGAAGGTCGAGGCGCTGGGCGCCGGCGAAATCCTCCTGACCAGCATGGATCGCGACGGCACCAAGAACGGTTTCGACCTGCCGCTGACGCGTGGTGTATCCGATGCGGTGAGGATTCCGGTCATTGCCTCGGGCGGCGTCGGCAACCTGCAACACCTCGCCGACGGCGTTTCCGAAGGGCGCGCCGATGCGGTGCTCGCCGCTTCCATCTTCCATTTCGGCGAATACACGGTGCGCCAGGCCAAGGAGTACATGGCCGCGCGCGGGATCGAAGTGCGACTGTAATGGCCGATCTCGATCACGCCCTCGACTGGCTGGACGCGCTCAAATGGGACGCCGACGGCATGATCCCGGCGATTGCCCAGGATGCCGCGGGGCGTATCGTCATGTTCGCGTACATGAACCGAGAGTCCTTGCAGGAAACGGTACGCAGCGGCAACGCGGTATACTGGTCCAGGTCGCGCTCGCGTCTGTGGCGCAAGGGTGAGGAATCGGGGCATTGGCAGAAGGTCAGCGCCATCCGCACCGACTGCGACGGCGACGTGCTGCTGCTGACGGTCGAGCAGGTCGGCGGCATTGCCTGCCATACCGGCCGGGCCAGCTGCTTTTTCAACGAGTTGCAAGGGGAACGCTGGGTTCCCGTCGATCCGGTTTTGAAAGATCCGAAGGACATTTACCAATGAGCACGCACGACATCCTGCATCGCCTGTCCGAAACCCTGGCGTCGCGCCGTCACGCCGACCCGGAAAAATCCTACACGGCCAAGCTGTTCTCCGAAGGTCCGGACTCGATCCTGAAGAAGATCGGCGAGGAATGCGCCGAGCTGATCATGGCCGGCAAGGACGGCAAGCGCCTGAACATCGTTCGCGAATCGACCGACGTCGTCTATCACATCCTGGTCCTGCTCGCCTTCTACGGCCTGTCGATCGAGGACGTGTCGCAGGAAATGCGCCGCCGTGAAGGGATTTCCGGCATCGACGAGAAGGCCTCGCGGAGCGCCAACAAGTGAGTGACTGCCTGTTCTGCAAGATTGTCGCCGGACAGATTCCGGCGCAGAAGGTGTACGAGGACGAGTTGGTGCTCGCCTTCCGCGACATTCATCCGCAGCGGCCGGTTCATATTCTTGTCATCCCGAAGAAGCATATTACGTCGTTGGCCACAGCCGCTGCCGACGATGCCGACATTCTTGGCCGGATGCTGGTCAAGGCCAACGAGATCGCGGTTGCCGAAGGCAGCCCCAACGGTTTTCGTGTCATCATCAACACGGGTGAGGTGGGGCAGCAGGAAGTGCCCCATCTGCACATGCACATCGTGGGCGGCCCCGATCCGGTCGGTCCCATGCTCAAGCGAATCTAGGAGACAACTATGGGTAGCTTTTCCATCTGGCATTGGCTGATCGTCCTGGTCATCGTCATGCTCGTTTTCGGTACCAAGAAACTGCGCAATGTCGGTCAGGACCTCGGCGGCGCGGTCAAGGGCTTCAAGGACGGCATGAAGGAAGCCAATGCCGACAAGCCGGCGGAGGGTGCTCAGCCGACGCAACAGGTCGGTGGCCAGACCATCGATGTCGAAGTCAAGGAAAAGACCCGGAGCTAAGCGGGCTGGTGATGGCGCGGAGATTACGCGGCATCGCCTGGCACCAATCTTCCCATGTTCGATATCGGCTTTTCCGAACTGATGGTGATCGGGATCGTGGCCTTGCTGGTCATCGGTCCCGAACGCCTGCCCAAGGTCGCGCGCACGCTCGGGCATTTGCTCGGTCGGGCACAGCGCTACGTCAACGACGTCAAGTCCGACATCAATCGCGAAATGCAGCTCGACGAATTGCGCAAGCTGCAGGCGCAGGTCAGCGAATCGGCGCGTTCGCTCGAAAGCTCGGTGCGCCAGGAATTGGACGCCGTGGAGCGTAGCGTATCGACGCCCGTGCAGGCGGCGCTCGATGACCTGCAGGCGGGAGCGACCAAGCTGGAGCAGGATGTCGCTGTGCCGGTGACGGCTGGCGACAGGAGCGACAAGGCAGCATGAGCGAAACCCTGCAGGAAGAATCCTTCATCTCGCATCTGGTCGAACTGCGCGACCGCCTGTTGCGCAGCCTGATCGCGATTGCCGTCGTGATGGGGGCGCTGGCGCTCTATCCCGGCCCGGGCGCCATCTACGATTTTCTCGCCGCGCCGCTGACCAGCGCTCTGCCGGAAGGTACCAAGATGGTGGCGATTGGCGTCGTCACCCCCTTCATGGTGCCGCTCAAGGTCACCGCCATGGTGGCTTTCGTCGTTGCCCTCCCGTTCATCCTTTTCCAGGCCTGGGGCTTCGTCTCGCCCGGGCTGTACGAACATGAGCGGCGGCTGGGTATTCCGCTGATCGTTTCGAGTACGCTGCTGTTCCTGCTCGGCATGGCATTCTGCTACTACTTCGTCTTCGGCCAGGTCTTCCATTTCATTGCCGGTTTTGCGCCCAAGAGCATCACGCCGGCGCCGGATATCGAAGCCTACCTGTCCTTCGTGATGACCATGTTCCTGGCCTTCGGCCTTGCCTTCGAAGTGCCGGTGGCGCTGGTCGTGCTGGTCAAGCTGCGTGTCGTCAGCGTCGACAAGCTCAAGGAATGGCGTTCCTATTTCATTGTCGGCGCCTTCGTTGTCGCCGCCGTGGTCACGCCGCCGGACGTCGTATCGCAACTGGCGTTGGCGGTCCCGATGTGCCTGCTTTACGAACTGGGTCTGCTGGCGGCGCGTCTGGTTTCCAAGCCGGCGCCGGAGGCCGCCGAGGACGATGGCGCAGCCAAGGTCGAAGCTGAACTCGATGCTGAAATGGCGCAGGCCGAAGCGGAATTCCGCAAACTGACCGAGAAGTAAGCGTCAGCGATGTGGCGGTCCGGGCCGGGTCGGGCATTGCCCGACCACCGCGCCATCGTGAAAACGCCACAGGCTGCCGGGCGGCATCTCCGTCCAGGCTTCGTTGTCGGTCAGCGGCAGCGTGGCGATTACCGCGACGCGATCCTTCTCGGTTGTGACTTCACGGAAATCGACCGTGAGGTCCTGATCTTTCAGGTGGGCTTCGGCAAACGGCGCCTGGCGCACGATGTAGCTGAGCCGCGTCGAGGCATGGGCGAACAGGCAGTCGCCGTTGGAGAGCAGGAAATTGCACTCGCCGTGCGCGGCAAGTAGTAGCGTCAGTTCGCGCAATCTGTCGAATAGTGCTGCCGGTGCCGGCGGGGCTTCGCCGAAGCTACGCCGGAATTCCTGCAGCAGCCAGCAGAAGGCGCGTTCGCTGTCGGTATCGCCGACCGGCAGGAAGCTGCCGTCCAGCTTCGGTGAAAAATCGAGCAGATTGCCGTTGTGGGCAAAGATCCAGTAGCGTCCCCAAAGTTCGCGCATGAACGGGTGGGTGTTCTCGAGCCGTACCGATCCCTGCGTCGCCTTGCGGATATGGGCGATCACGTTCTGCGAGCGGATCGGGTAGCGGGCGACCAGTTCGGCGATCGGCGAACGGGCCGAGGGCTGAGGATCGAGGAAGAGGCGGGCGCCGCGCTGCTCGAAGAAGGCGATGCCCCAGCCATCGGCGTGCAAGTCGGTGGCGCCGCCGCGCGCCTGGAAACCGGAAAAGGAAAAGCAGATGTCAGTCGGCACATTGCAGTTCATGCCGAGCAACTGGCACATCCTGCTTACTCCGCGTTGCGCAAGGGCGGACGCTTGCCGATGCCGACCTGCAATTCGAGGATGCTCTTGTCGCGACGCAGGCGGAAGGCAGCATGGCTTTCCGGTTTCAAGTCGGCGATCAGATCGAGCATCACTTGCGGGTCGCCGACCAGTTTGCCGTCGATCGACAGCAGGACGTCGCCGGGGCGGATGCCTGCCTTGTCGGCCGGGCTGCCGCGCACGACGCCGGCAATCAGTGAACCTTCGGTGCCCGGCAGGCCGAAGGACTCGGCCAGTTCGGCGGTGATTTCCTGGGCTTCGACGCCGATCCAGCCGCGCGTCACCGAGCCGTTTTCGATAATCTGTTCCATGATGCTGCGGGCGCTGGAGGCCGGGATCGCGAAACCGATGCCGTGGTTGCCGCCGGTGCGCGAATAGATCGCGGTATTGATGCCGACCAGGTTGCCGACGCTGTCGATCAGGGCGCCTCCCGAATTGCCGGGGTTGATCGCAGCATCGGTCTGGATGAAGTTCTCGAAGGTGTTGATGCCCAGGTGCGAGCGGCCGAGCGCGGAAACGATGCCCATCGTCACTGTCTGGCCAACGCCGAAGGGGTTGCCGATGGCGAGGACGACATCGCCGACACGCAGGTTGTCGACCTGGCCGAAGGTGATCGCCGGCAGCTCCTTGGCATCGATCCGCAGGACGGCGAGATCGGATTCCGGGTCGCTGCCGACAGTGCGGGCGCGGTAGGTCTTGCCGTCGTTGAGCGAAACCTGGATGTCGTCGGCGGCTTCGATGACGTGGTAATTGGTCAGGATATAGCCGTTCTGGCTGACGATGACGCCGGACCCGAGACCGGAATTGCGTTGGGTTTCGCCGTCCTGACGGTCGCCGAAGAAGTGGCGGAAGATCGGGTCGTCGAACAAGGGGTGGCGTTGCTGGCGGACCTGCTGTGTCGTGTAGATATGAACCACTGACGGCAGCGCGGCGCGCGCCGCATCACGATAGGAGCCGGCCGGAGCCGGCTGTCCGTCTTCGCTGGGTTGCGCCGTCTGCAGAGCGACCACCCGTTGTCCACGGCTGGGCAACCACTCAGGCTTCAGCGTCGACAGCGTGAAGAGGACGGCCACCGCAACGGTGACCGTTTGTGCAAAAATCAGCCACAACCTATGCATGAGAAAGTGCGAGACGATGAGACGCGAAGAGTTGGCGCGGTATCTGGATGAGTTGCTGCAAGCCGCGAAGTTCCGGGATTATTGCCCAAACGGCCTGCAAGTGGAAGGTCGAGACGAAGTGCGGCGCATCGTCGCCGGGGTTACCGCCAGTCAGAAGCTGCTCGACCTTGCGGTCGCCCGCCACGCCGATGCGGTGCTCGTCCACCATGGTTATTTCTGGAAAGGCGAGGACCCCTGCGTCACCGGCCTGCGGCGGCGCCGGCTGGCGACCCTGCTCAAGAGCGATCTCAGCCTGTTTGCCTACCACCTGCCGCTCGACGCGCATCCCGAACTGGGCAACAACGCGCAACTGGCCGCCCGCTTCGGCTGGCAGCCGGAGGGGCGTTTCGGTGAGCAGGAGATCGGCTGGTACGGCAGCCTGCCTGCGCCGGCGTCGTTGGCCGAGGTGGCGGCCGGGGTGGCGACGGTACTTGGCCGTCAGCCCTTGTTGCTGGGCGATCCCGCTCGCAGCATCAGGCGGGTGGCCTGGTGCTCCGGGGGGGCTCAGGGGTATTTCGAACAGGCGATCGAGCTTGGGGTCGATCTCTATCTCTCCGGTGAGGTATCGGAGCCGACCCTGCATCTGGCCGAGGAGAGCGGCGTCGCTTACCTGGGCGCCGGACACCACGCCACCGAGCGCTACGGCGTGCAGGCGCTGGCCGCGCACCTTGAGCGCGCACTGGGCGTCGAATGCGAATTCATCGATCTTGATAACCCGGCATGAGGCGGCCGATGCGCTGTAGCAGCAGGGCGCTCAAGGCGCCGCCGATCAGGGTGCCGAAGATCAGTTCCAGCCACTGTCGCCAGTATGCGTTTTCCGTTTTGCTCTCCGGTGCGCTGGCCATCGCGCCGAGCGGACCGGCGGCGGGTGGGTCGGTAAGAGCCATTGCCAACTGCAGTTCGTGGCGTGCGTTTTGGGCTTGGGTCTGCAGTTCGATGGCTTGATCGAGCGCCTGCAGGCTGTCGTTGAGTCTTGCCAGGCTGGTTTCCATGCGTAGCAGTCGGTCTTCGGTCGCTGCGGCCAGGTCGTCTCCGGGGGGGCTGGAGAGCTGATCACTGACCACCAGGCGATCGGCCTGACGCTGGTGTTCCTCGGCCAGTCGTTTCAGGGGGCTGGGGGCGGTCACGTTGCCGCCGGTCTGATGGCTTTTCTTGCCGACGGAGGCGTCACGCTGCTTCTTCCTTGTTGTGCCAGGAGCGGATTCTTGCCGTGTTGTGGTAGCCGAATCCAGGTGTTTCGTGTCGACGGACATCCGGCTGGTCGGCAACTGGGGCATGACGAAGTAGTCGCGCTGCAATTCGCTGCCGCATTCGGCGCGGACCCGCAGCATGGCAAGCGGTTCCTTCAGCGCGCCATCGCCGATGATATGGAGGAGCAGGCCATCGCGGCGTTTTTCCAGCAGCAGTCGAGCGCGTGGAATGACCGGTAGCTCGGCGTCACGAATCGTTTCCAGGCGAAAGCAGTTGCTGTCAAGCTTGTCGTCCGGGCCGGCGCTGACTGGAATTTCGGCCCGCAGAGGTTCGCCGAGCTGGGAATGCACTGTCAGTTCGCCGAGACCGGCGGCGAAGCCGGTCAGGGGAAGCATGAGCAGGCTAAGGAGCTGGGTCTGGCTGGGCTTCACGGGGAGAAACGGGCTAACATGGCGAACTGTGATGGCGAAAGTATTGCACATTTGCCGCTGAATGACGGGATCATTTATGCCTTTTTTCTTTCCTCCTCATCCGCAAACGAGCTTGCCCGTCGTGGGTAGCGAGCTGCGTTTCCCGGTTCGCCGGATTTTCTGCGTCGGCCGCAACTATGCCGAGCACGCTCGCGAAATGGGGGCCCTGGCCCAGGCAGAAGGGCTCGAGCCGCCCTTTTTCTTCTGTAAGCCTGGCGATGCCCTGGTCGGTGGCGATGGGGAGTTGGCCGTGGCTTATCCGCCGCTGACCGGGAACCTGCATCACGAGGTCGAATTGGTCGCGGCGCTCGGCGCTGGCGGCGCCAATGTCGATGTCGCGGCGGCGCCTGCACTGGTCTTCGGCTACGGCGTCGGGCTCGACCTGACGCGCCGCGACCTGCAGGCCAAGGCGAAGGAAAAGGGACACCCCTGGGACATGGGCAAAGGCTTCGACCAGTCGGCAGTGTGTGGCCCGCTGGCTACGGTCGGACAGGTGGGGCATCCGGCCAGCGGGGCGATCTGGCTCAAGGTCAACGGCGCGTTCAGGCAGCGGGGCGATCTGGCCCAGATGGGCTGGAAAGTGGCCGACATCATTGCCAACCTCTCGACGCTCGTGCGCCTGGAGGCCGGAGATCTGATCTATAGCGGCACACCCGCCGGGGTCGGCCCGTTGCAACGGGGCGATAGCCTTGAGGGAGGTGTGGACGGGCTGCCTGGGTTGCGCGCGCGCATCGTTTGAAATCGCCTCGAATGTCGTCGATGCTGAGCGCGATGCGCGCCCTGGCGGCGCATGCCTTGCCGATCCTGATTGCCCAGCTGGCGTCGATCGGCATGATGGTGGTCGATACGGCGATCCTCGGTCACGTCTCTTCCGCCGATCTGGCGGCGGTGGCGATCGGCGGCGGTATTCATGTATCACTGGTGTTCGGTCTGGTCGGGATCGTGCAGGCGGTGGCGCCTGTGGTCGCTCACCTGCATGGCGCGCGCCGCCAAGACGAGGTGGCAGGTGTCCTGCAGCAGGGGTTCTGGCTGGCGCTGTTCCTTGCTGTGCCAGGAATTCTCTTTCTGCGTGCGCCGGATTTCGCGCTGGCACCGTTTGCAATGGACGTCGAAGTGGGAGCCAAGGTTCGCGATTATCTCGCCTGGCTCGCCTGGAGCTTGCCGGCGGCATTGCTCTATCGGACCTTCTATGCCTTCTGCAATGCGCTGGGGCGTCCCCGGGTATTGATGGGAATCGGCCTCGCCGCGCTTGCCCTGCACGGGCTGTTGGCCTGGGGGCTGGCTTTGGCCGGATGGACGGGGGAGGCGCTCGGGGTTGCCGGTTGCGCCATATCGAACGTTGCAGTCGGCTGGCTGGCCTGTCTGGGAGGCGCGGCCTGGCTGCATTGCGGCGAACTGGGGCGGCGTTACCGGCCCTTTTCCGCGTGGCAGGCGCCGCGTTGGAAAACCTGGCGGGAATTGCTGCGCATCGGCTTGCCGATGGGCTTCTCCAATCTGGTGGAAATCACCGCGTTCACGCTGGTCAGCCTGTTTGTCGCCGGGTTGGGGGCGACGGTGGTTGCAGGACATCGCATCGTCGCCAATTTGTCGGCGCTGACTTACATGCTGCCACTATCGTTGGCCATTGCGTGCATGGCGGCGGTCGGGCAGGCCCTCGGGGCGCGGGATTTTTCGGGCGTTCGGGCGTTGGTGCGGGCGGGGATGGCGATGGCGGCAATCGGTTCGCTGGTGGTCGGACTTCTCTTGTGGCTCGCTGCCTTTCCGCTGGTCGCCGCCTATACCGACGATGCGGCGGTGCGGGCGGTTGCTCTGGGCCTGATCGGTTATGTGGCGATCTACCAGTTTTTCGATGCCTTGCAGACGATCGCCGGGCATGTGCTGCGTGCCTACCGGGTGACCTTCGTGCCGATGTTGATCCAGACCTTCTGCTTCTGGGGGGTCGCGCTGGGCGGTGGTGCCTGGCTCTGTTACCGGGCACCGACGCCGCTCGGCGTTGCCGGTTTCTGGCTGGCGGCAGTGCTCAGTCTGACGACTGCGGCGGCCTTGCTTCTGCCTCTGCTACGAAGGGTGATGCGCTGGGCGGAAGAGGTTTCGTAATTATGAATTTTGGCGCGTAATAATTTGTAGCGGCTGTGGTAAGATTTTCGGTTCAAAGAAGTAGAAACGAGCGACGCAGGGGGTGTCGACGTCGTTCAAACCTCACAACTCAACTCAACGCAAGGAAAGCGCATGAAAATTCACGAATATCAGGGCAAGCAAATCCTGAAGAAATTCGGCGTTACGGTTCCGCGCGGGATTCACTGCACGACCGTCGATGATGCGGTCAAGGCAGCGGAGACCCTGGGCGGCAAGGTCTGGGTGGTCAAGGCGCAGATTCACGCCGGTGGCCGTGGCAAGGGCGGTGGCGTCAAGGTTGCGACCTCGCTTGAGAAAGTGCGTGAATACGCCGACCAGATTCTCGGCATGCAACTGGTCACGCACCAGACCGGCCCTGAAGGTCAGAAGGTCCGCAACCTGCTGATCGAGGAAGGCGCCGATATCCAGCACGAATACTACGTTGCCGCGCTGACCGACCGCGCCACGCAATCGGTGGCGATGATGGCCTCCTACGAAGGTGGCATGGACATCGAGGAAGTCGCCCACAAGACCCCGGAAAAGATCGTCAAGGTCTTCATCAACCCGCTGGTCGGCCTGACCGACGAGCAGGCCCTGGAGCTCGCCAAGGGCATGGGCATGAACGAAGCTTCGATCCCGCAGTGCGTTGAGACGCTGAAGAACCTCTACACCTGCTACATGGAAACCGACGCCTCGCTGGCCGAGATCAACCCGTTGATCCATGAAGCCGACGGTACCGTCAAGGCGCTCGACGCCAAGTTCAACTTCGACTCCAACGCCCTCTATCGCCAGCCGGAAATCGTCGCCATGCGTGACCTGGACGAAGAAGACGCTGACGAAATCGAAGCCTCCAAGTTCGACCTCGCCTATATCTCGCTCGACGGCAACATCGGCTGTCTGGTGAACGGTGCCGGTCTGGCCATGGCCACGATGGACACCATCAAGCTGTTCGGTGCCGAGCCGGCCAACTTCCTCGACGTCGGCGGCGGCGCCACGACCGAGAAGGTCACCGAAGCCTTCAAGATCATGCTCAAGAACACCAAGGTCAAGGGCATCCTGGTCAACATCTTCGGCGGCATCATGAAGTGCGACACCATCGCCACCGGCGTCGTTGCCGCGGCCAAGGAAGTCAACCTGTCCGTGCCGCTGGTCGTCCGCATGAAGGGCACCAACGAAGACCTGGGCAAGAAGATCCTCAAGGATTCCGGCCTGCCCATCATCTCTGCCGATTCCATGGCTGAGGCCGCCACCCAGATCGTCGCTGCGGTCAAGTAAGGAGCCACCGAATGTCTATCCTGATCAACAAGAACACCAAGATCATCACCCAGGGCATCACCGGCAAGACCGGTCAATTCCACACGGAAAAGTGCCAGGAGTATGCAAACGGCAAGGAATGCTTCGTTGCCGGCGTGAACCCGAAGAAGGCCGGCGAGTCGATCTTCAACATCCCCATTTACGCTTCGGTCAAGGAAGCCGCCGCTGAAACCGGCGCCACCGTTTCCGTCATCTACGTGCCGCCCGCCGGTGCTGCTGCCGCGATCTGGGAAGCTGTCGAAGCCGACCTCGATCTGGCGATCTGCATCACCGAAGGCATTCCCGTCCGCGACATGCTGATGGTGCGCAACAAGATGAAGGAAAAGGAAGCCAAGGGCGGCAAGAAGACCCTGCTGCTCGGTCCGAACTGCCCCGGTCTGATCACCCCGGACGAAGTGAAGATCGGCATCATGCCGGGTCACATCCACCGCAAGGGTCGTATCGGCGTGGTCTCCCGTTCCGGCACGCTGACCTACGAAGCCGTCGGTCAACTGACCGAACTGGGCCTCGGCCAGTCGTCCGCGGTCGGTATCGGTGGTGACCCGATCAACGGTCTGAAGCACATCGACGTCATGAAGATGTTCAACGACGACCCGGATACCGACGCCGTCATCATGATCGGCGAAATCGGCGGTCCGGACGAAGCCGAAGCCGCTCAGTGGTGCAAGGCCAACATGAAGAAGCCGATCGTCGGCTTCATCGCTGGCGTTACCGCGCCGGCCGGCAAGCGCATGGGTCACGCTGGTGCCCTGATCTCCGGCGGTGCCGATACCGCCGATGCCAAGCTCGCCATAATGGAAGAGTGCGGCTTCAAGGTGACGCGCAACCCGTCGGAAATGGCCAAGCTGCTGAAAGCGATGCTGTAAAATACGGCGCAAGCTCAACCGGAAAGGCGGGCCGCGTGCCCGCCTTTTTTTTGCCCGATCGCTGGAGAAAACAAGCGTGGCAGTATTCCTTTCCGAAAATGATGTCAGGCAGGTGTTGACCGTGGATATGGCGCTCGCCGCGGTCGAGTCAGCGCATCGCGACCTGGCACAGGGGCAAGCCCTCGATACCCCGCGCCAGCGCAGCCGGCTGCCGCAAACCGTGCTGCACATTCTGCAGGGGGCGCTGCCGGCGCAAGGCGTAATCGGCTACAAGGCCTATACCAGCAACCGTTCCGGCAATCGTTTCCTGGTCCATCTGTTCGATGCGGCGAGCGGTGTTCTGCTGGCGATCATCGAGGCCGACTATCTTGGCATGATGCGCACAGGCGCCGCCAGCGGCGTCGCGGCGCGCTGGCTGGCGCGGCCGGATGCGACGGTGGCCGGTGTCTTTGGCAGTGGCTGGCAGGCGGAGGGGCATGTACGGGCGATTTGTGCCGCATTGCCGATCGAGTTGGTCAAGGTGTATGGGCGTCAGCCTGAAAAACTTCGGGACTTCTGCGCCCGCATGAGCGAGGCCACCGGGCGTCGCGTGGTCGCCGCCGCTGATGCCGAAGATGTCGTGCGCGACAGCGACCTGCTCGGCACCGTCACCAGTGCGGCCCGTCCGCTGTTCGAGGCCGAGTGGCTGCGACCGGGGACGCACATCAATGCCGCCGGTTCGAATGCGTTGATCCGTCAGGAGTTGTCGGAGGCGGCCGTCCGCCGTTGCGAGTTGATCGTCGTTGACGCCGTGCCGACGGCGCTGGCGGAAGCCGGCGACCTGCTGCCGCTGCTGGAGAAAGGAAGGCTGCATCCCCGGCAATTGACCGAGTTGGGCGACATCATCATCGGCCGTCATAGCGGACGCCGAGATGCGGAGCAGTTGACCCTCTTCGAGTCGCAGGGAATGGCCATTCAGGATCTTGCGCTGGCCCGTCAGGTACTGGAGGCTGCGCTGGCGGGGGGCCTTGGGCGGGAATTGCCGCTGTAGTGAGTTTGACCGCTGACGAGGCAATCCTGATAATACGCCGGCATGAGGCGAAGGGAAGGAACGACAAGGAAATGCAGACGCCCGACGAACGGACGGTGCAGCACGAGGTGCTGGATGTGGCAATGCGCAGCGACCCCGGCATGGTGCGTTCGCATAACGAAGACGCGGTATTCGTCGACGCCGAGCTGGGGCTCGCCATTCTCGCCGACGGCATGGGCGGCTACAAGGCGGGCGAAGTGGCAAGCGGCATGGCGACGACCCTGCTCGCCAACAGTTTCTCCCGCCTGCTGGTCGGCCCGACTGCCGATCCTGAACTGTTGCGGCGCCCGGAGCAACTGATCCATGATGAAATCTGCGGTACCAACGCAGCCATATTCAACGCCTCGCAAAGTGAGCCGCAGTACTCCGGCATGGGAACCACCCTGGTTTTCGCCTGGCTTCTGGGGCAACGCCTTTACCTTGCCCACGTTGGCGACTCCCGCGCCTACCGCTGGCGCAATCAGGATCTGCAGCGCCTGACCAAGGATCACTCGCTACTCCAGGAGCAAATCGACAGCGGTACGATCAGCCTCGAGGAAGCGCGTTATTCCGCCAACCGCAATCTCGTGACGCGAGCGCTGGGCATCGAGCCAGAAGTTGAAGTCGATATTGCCGCGCACGAATTTATCGAAGGCGATCTGCTCCTGCTATGCTCGGATGGCCTGAATGACATGCTCAGCGACGACGAGATTTCCGAAATCCTGGATCTGCATGCCGATTGTCTGGTAGCCGCAGCCGAGTGTCTGATCGAACGCGCCAACGATGCCGGTGGGCGCGACAATGTTTCGGTCATACTGGTCCGCATGCCGGGTATTGGCGTGGCAACGGGTAGCTGGTGGCACAGGCTGCTGGCAAAACTCAAATAAACGAGGGGAAGAAGATGGCGAAACTGATCCTTTCCATGGACGGACTGGTGCTCAAGGAAATCCTGCTGGACAAGGAGCGTCTGACGATCGGCCGCAAGCCACACAACGACATCCAGATCGACAATCTGGCTATTTCCGGCGAGCACGCCGTCGTGGTCACCATCCTCGACGATTCTTTCCTCGAAGATCTCAACAGCACCAATGGCACCTTGGTTAACGGGCAGGCGGTAAAGAAACACTTCCTGCGCAACCATGACGTCATTGAACTCGGCAAGTACCGTCTCAAGTACCTTACCGATGCCCAGGCGCAGCCGACGGAGAGTGCCGCTCCCGGCCGTGTCGCCCCCCCAAAGACGCCCGCCGAGCTGGCGCTGGCGCCAAGTAGCGAGCCTACGCGATCCAATATTGGCACCACTTCCCGCCCAACGGCGCTGCCGCCGGCCGCCATTCAGCTACTCAACGGCCCCAATGCCGGCAAGGAACTGATGCTGCAGAAAACCCTGACCACCCTGGGCAAGCCGGGCACCCAGGTCGCCGTCATCGCCCGCCGGCCGCATGGCTACTTCATCACTCACGTCGAAGGTACCGTCTTCCCCATCCTCAACGGCGAGACGCTCGATACCCAGGCACATCCCTTGGGCGATCACGATGTGATCGAAATTGCCGGCACCAAGATGGAGTTTTTCTTCAAGGCCTGAATCGTATCGCAGGGCTAGCAGGGTGGTGAGAAACTCAAGGTGGCTCCCGATTTTCTTTCCCTGCCGAGATTTTTTAAGGGGCGGCAGCCCCGACGGCCCGGTTTTTCGGGCCTTTCCGCCCTTTGTGGTGGGGCTTGCAGCCCCATTTCCCCGCCACCGGGCCGGCAGCGGGCGCACCTCGCCCTATGTGGGCAGCAATTTCATCCTCGGCGCCAGCAAGGTTTGCAGCCGGGTCAGGTTGTAGGCGGCAAAGCAGAGGAGCGCCTGGCCGGCAAGTTTGGCCACGCCCTTGTGGCGGGCCTTCCGCAAGCCACCGACGGTCTTGATCCAGCCGAATGCCTCTTCAATCATCTTGCGGCGCTTCAGGCTCAGGGCGTAGCCCTTACCCCGGGCCGTGCGGCCATCGACCGCGCTACCGCTCATCTTCCTTGCCACGTGGGCCTTGATGCCCAGACCCTGAAGATGGCCCACGAAATCCGCCGTGTCGTAGCCCTTGTCCGCGCCCACCGTCGCCCCCGACTGGACGGTGCGGCCGATCATCCGTTTGGCCGCTTCCCATTCGGCAGTACCGCTGGCCTGGGTGGTTTCCACATCAACGACGAGGCCGTTGCGGTTCTCGGAGAGGGCATGGGTCATGAAGCGCAGCTTGGCTTCGGTGAATTCCCCCTTCTTGAACAAGCGGGCTTCCCCATCAGTGGTGCTCTCATGGGTAGCGTTGCTGCGCTTCTCGCCACTGAAATCCACACTCGGATTGAGCCCCGACGGGCGATCCGGACCGCTACCATCCTTCCGGACGAAGCTCTTGTGGCTCGCCCAGGCGTCGATCAAGCGTAAGCCCCCGGCAAACCCAGCTTGATTTCTGACTCAGTCTATCGATTCGAGCCGCCAGCGATGCGGCAGCAATTCGCCGATCCGGCTGTTGGGCTGGGTTGGCAGGCGAGACAGGATGTCTTTCAG